>NZ_JBEPDB010000002.1:0-264194 GCF_040300025.1 Dactylosporangium sp. NPDC000555
ATTCCGGGCAGCATTCCGAGCGGGGAGCGGCGCGATGATCCTGCGCGTGCAGGGCCTCGGCCGCCGCTACGGCGACCTGGCCGCCCTCGACGGTGTCGGCCTGGAGCTCGCGCCCGGCGAGCGACGGGCCCTGATCGGCCCGAACGGCGCCGGCAAGACGACGCTGCTCAGCCTCGTCGCCGGCGCGCTGCGCCCGACCGCCGGGCGGATCCACTTCGCCGGACGCGACGTCACCCGCCTGTCCCCGGCGCGCCGGGCGCGGCTGGGCATCGGGCGCACCCACCAGCACCCGGCCGTCTGGCCGACGCTGTCCGCCCTCGACAACGTGCTCGTCGCGGCCCGCCGGCCGTGGGGCCGGCTGCGCGCGGGCGCCCGCGACCGCCTCGTCGCGGTCGGGCTCGCCGACCTGGCGGGCGTGCCGGCCGGCGCGCTGTCGCACGGCCAGCGCCGGCAGCTCGAGCTCGCGATGGCCCTGGCCGGCGAGCCGTCGCTGCTGCTGCTCGACGAGCCGGCCGCCGGCCTCGCCCCGCCGGAGGTCGAGCTGCTGGCCGGGCTGCTCGCCGAGCTGCCGGACGGGGTCGCCGTGCTGCTCGTGGAGCACCACCTGGACCTGGTGTACGGGTTCGCCGACCACGTGACGGTCCTGCACTCCGGCCGCCACGTCCACACCGGCACCGTGGCCGAGACGCGGCGCTCGCCCGAGGTCGCCGCCGCCTACGCGGGGGTGAAGCCTTGACCGGTTCCGGCATGACGCTCACGGTGGAGCGGCTGCAGGCCGGCTACGGCGGCGGGACCGTGCTGCACGGCGTCGACCTCACCGTGCCGGCCGGCACGGCGCTGGCCGTGCTCGGGCGCAACGGGGCCGGCAAGACCACGCTCGTGCACGCCGTCTGCGGGCTGCTCAAGCCGAAGGGCGGCAGCGTCCGCCTCGACGGCGAGGAGCTCGCGGGGCGGCCCGCGCACCGGGTGGCCCGCGCCGGGGTGGCGCTGGTGCCGCAGGGCCGCCGGGTGTTCCCGAGCCTGACCGTCGCCGAGCACCTGCGGCTGTCGCGGCGGCGGGGGGAGTGGACGGTACCGCGCGTCCTGGAGCTCCTGCCCCGCCTCGGCGAGCGCCGGCGCAACCGCGGCGACCAGCTCTCCGGCGGCGAGGCGCAGATGCTCGCCATCGCCCGGGCGCTGCTGACCCAGCCCCGGCTGCTGCTGCTCGACGAGCCGTGCGAGGGGCTGGCGGTCGGCCTGGCCGAGCGGGTCCGCGCGGTCGTCGCCGAGCTGACCCGCGGCGGGCTCACCGTGCTGCTCGTGGAGCAGCAGCCCGAGCACGCGCTGGCCGTGGCGGACCGGGTCGTCCTGCTCGCCGCGGGGGTCGTGGCCGGTACGCACACCGCGGACGAGCTGCGCGCCGACCCGTCGCTGACCGACCACGTGCTGCGGGTCGCCACCCACGCCTGACGTGACCGGTCCGGAGCGGAGCGGAGGGGCCGGTCACCATGGGCTCAGGTTCAAGTCATGCCGCTGCCGGAGCGAAGCGGAGGTTTCGGCGTGACCCAGCGGACGTTTCGGTCGCGGGTCCGGCCGGGTTACGTTTGCGCACATGGGGGAGTCGGCGGAATGGACGCGGTTCGACGACGGGCGGCACGCTCTCGACCTGCTGACCGCGAGCTATCGGCGGCACCAGTTCGCCCGGCACAGCCACGTCACCTACGCGATCGGCGTCGTCACCCGCGGGGAGGAGCAGTTCCACTACCGCGGCGAGCTGCGCCGGGCCGGCGTGGGCAGCCTCGCCATCCTCGAGCCGGGCGAGCCGCACGACGGCATGGCCGCGCGTCCCGAGGGCTGGGCCTACCGGGTGCTGTACCCCACCGAGGCCATGCTCTTCGACGGCCGCACCGACCGCGGCGGGTTCCGCGAGCCGATTGTCCAGGACCCGCGCACCGTGCAGCTGGTCCGCGCCGCCCACGAGGAGCTCACCGCCGGCCTCGACCCGCTCGCCGCGCACTCCCGGCTCGTCTGGGCGTTCGAGGCCATGATCCAGCGGCACGGCACGCGCACGCGCTCCCGGGATGCCGCGAGTTTGCGGCCCGGCGCCCCGCGCGCCTCCGACGCCGCGGCCGCGCGCAAGGTCGCCGAGATCCGCGACCGGCTGCTGGCCGACCTGCGCTGCGCCCCGAGCCTGCGCGAGCTCGCCGCCGGCGTGGAGCTGTCCCCGTTCCACCTGCTGCGCGTGTTCCGCGAGGCGACCGGCTTCCCGCCGCACGCCTGGCTGGTGCTCGAGCGGGTCTGCCACGCCCGGCACCTGCTCGCCGCGGGCCGCACCCCGGCCGAGGTGGCCGGCGCCGCCGGCTTCGCCGATCAGGCCCACCTCACCCGCTGGTTCAAGCGAGTGACGGGCGTCACCCCGGCCGCATTTCGCAACAGCGTTCAAGACGCCGCCCGCCAGCCGGCGTGAAATCGGGGGCATGAGTCGTCGTGGCTGGATCCTCTTCGGCGCCATGTGCGTGGTGTGGGGGATCCCCTATCTGCTGATCAAGGTCGCGGTCCGTGAGATCGGCCCCGCCGAGCTGGTGTTCCTCCGTACCGCCCTGGGCGCCGTCCTGCTGCTGCCGATCGCTCTCGCCCGCCGCGAGTTGCGCGCGTCGCTGCGCCCCTGGCTGCCCCTGCTCGTGTACACCGTCGTGGAGATCGGCCTGCCATGGCTGCTGCTCTCCGACGCCGAACGGCACGTCGACAGCTCGTTCACCGGTCTCGTCATCGCCGGCGTGCCGCTCGTCGCCGCCGTTCTGGCCCGGCTGACCAACCGCGACGAGCGGCTGACCGCCGCCCGAGTCGGCGGCCTGCTGGTCGGCTTTGCCGGCGTCGCCGTCCTGCTGGGCTTCCACGCGGGCGGCGGCGGCCTCGCGCCGATGCTCGAGCTCGGCGGAGTCGTCGTGTGCTACGCCGTCGGCCCGCTCATCATCGAGCGCTGGCTGTCCGACGTGCCCCGCTACGGCGTCGCGGCCGCGTCCCTGGTGGTCGGCGCGCTCATGTTCGCACCGGTCGTGGTGCCCGATCTGCCGAACCTGGCCCGGCGCGTGACCCTGGGCCCGGCGCTGGCCGCGCTCGGCCTGGCCGTCATCTGCACCGCGTTGGCGTTCGTGCTGTTCTTCGCGCTGATCGCCGAGGTCGGCGGGGTGCGCGCCACGGTCATCACGTTCGTCAACCCGGCGGTCGCGGTACTGCTCGGCGCGCTCGTGCTCGGCGAGGACGTGACGCCCCTGACCGGCGTGGCGTTCGCCCTGATCCTGGCGGGCTCGATCCTCTCGACGCGGCGCCGGGCCCCCGCCCCGGCCCCGCAGCCCGCGCCGGCGGAACCGGTCAGCTCATGATGACTCGGGATGAGTCGGACGGAGATTTCGCTGTCACCAGTCCTTCATCCAGGGCAACTGGGTGTCGAGCCAGTCCTTGAGGCGCGCGACCTGGTCGGTGTGGCTGTCGAGCCAGCTGACCTGCCCGGTCATCGCGAGGATGGCGAAGACGACGGCCGTACCGCTGAACAGCACGCCCAGCGTTCCCGGCCCGCGCCCGGCCACGTTGGGCCGCACGCCGGCGATGATCCCGCCGAACGAGAACAGCAGGCCGAGCGCGCCGATCGCGATCGCCCACGGCGCGAGCAGCCCGGTCAGCGCGACCGCGACGCCGGCGGCGCCGAGTATCAGGCCGAACATCGCGAGCAGGCTGACCCGGGCGGGTGCCTGGCGAACCGGCACCGGCGCGGTGACCGGCTCGGTGGCGGGCGGCGCAGGCGGGCTGATCGGCTCGTGGTCGATGGCGGGGCGCATGGTGGTCGCGTCACCGGCACCGTCGCGGACGGCGATCCGATCGGTGGTGCGTTCGTCGATCCCGCCACGGCTGTGGCCGGTCCGCTCGGTTCGGTCGTCGACGCCGTCGCCGTCGCGGTCGATCACGCCGCGACCGCCGAACAGTTGCCCGATGCGTGCCACTGTGTGCTCACCTCCTGCGGATCGCCCGGGCCGGCACGCCGGGGGACGGAGTGCGGTGAATCGGGCTGATGGCCATCTGCCTACCCGTGCGCGCGGGTTCTCAACCGCGGGTGAGCCGTTTGGGGGAGCTGTGGCCGGGTAACTCCGCGTTCATGGATGCCATGCAGCGAGGGAGCACCAAGCACGGGGCGGCCCTTGACGAGCGGCTGCGGATCGAGGCGAGGCTCGAGGCCCGCCAGGTCGATCTGGGGGGCGAGGGCGCGCGTCCGGGCGGCGCGCCGCTTGGCATGACCGCCGACGAGGTCGACGCGCGCAGCAATCTGGGCCGGTACATCCCGAAGGCGAGCCTGCCGGGCGACCGCGACGACCTGATCGCCGGGGCGTCCGAGATGAACGCGCCGGACGAGGTGCTCGATGCCCTGGAGGCACTGCCGGAGCACGTGGTGTTCGAGACCGTCAACCAGGTCTGGGCGGCGCTGGGCGGCCGGAACGAGGATCCGGCGCGGCGGCCGTAGCCGGCCGCGGGCCGGCCTCGGTCCCGGGCGGCGCCGGCGGCGGCGCGGGGCGAATGGTCCACCATCGCATGGCGGGTGCCTTCTGCTTCCTTCTGCGCGGCCGGTCCCGGGGCCGGACACCCCGGGACCGCGTCTGTGGGTGAGTCAGTCGGCCAGGATGGCGTACAGCTTGCGGCGGGTCTC
Source organism: Dactylosporangium sp. NPDC000555 (assembly GCF_040300025.1). Taxonomy (NCBI): domain Bacteria; kingdom Bacillati; phylum Actinomycetota; class Actinomycetes; order Micromonosporales; family Micromonosporaceae; genus Dactylosporangium; species Dactylosporangium sp. NPDC000555. The sequence goes on from NZ_JBEPDB010000002.1 coordinate 4,676, forward strand.
GGTCAGCACCTCGAGCGCCTGTGCGCGCTGCTCGTTCGTGCCGTTGAAACCGACCTGCCGCAGCGCGTCCATGATCCCGAACGCGGCGTCGCGGAACTCCTGCGCCTGCGAGACGTTCTCGTCGTCGTACTCCTGCCAGGGCGCGTTCTGCGCCGCGGCCTCGGCCTCGGGCCGCCCGGTCTCGGTGAGCACGAACCGCTTGCGCCCCCCGCTCTCCTCGGCGGCGATGAGCCCCTCGTCCTCGAGCATCTGCAGGGTCGGGTAGACCGACCCGGGGCTGGGTCGCCAGATGCCGCCGGTGCGCTGCTCGATCTCCTGGATCATCTCGTATCCGTGCATGGGCCGCTCGTGCAGCAGCGCGAGGACGGCCTGGCGGACGTTCGGCCGGCCGCCGCGAGAGCGCCCCCGCCCGTGTCCGTGCCCTTGGTGACCCCAGCCGCGCCCGCCCCCGGGCGGAAACGGCGGGATGAAGCTGCCGAACCCGCGTTGCCACGCGCCGGCGTCAAAGAAACCGTGTCGCGACCTCATGATCGCATCCCCCATTCGTCGGACCATCGTTTGATAGTTCGACGATATATCGGAAACCTATCGCCGACAACCCCTCCCGATAGTCAAACGGACGTGGCGCGCCGCGTCGGTGGGGACGGGCGCGCCACGAAGGAGTGCTGTCAGCTCAGGACGATGACCGAGCGCAGCACCTCGCCGCGCTCCATCTTGTGGAAGGCCTCCTCCACGTCGCCGAGGTCGCCGGTCTCCGTCACGAACCTCTCCAGCGGCAGGCGGCCCCGCAGGTGCAGGTCGATGAGCATTGGAAAGTCGCGGCTGGGCAGGCAGTCGCCGTACCAGCTGGACTTGAGCGCGCCGCCACGGCCGAAGACCTCCAGGAACGGCAGCGTCAGCCGCATCTCCGGGCGGGGCACGCCGACGAGCACGAGCGTTCCGGCCAGGTCGCGGGCGTAGAACGCCTGCTCGTAGACCTCCGGCAGGCCCACCGCCTCGATGACCACGTCGGCGCCGAAGCCGCCGGTCAGGGCGCGGATCGCCTCGACCGGGTCGGTCTCGCGGGAGTTGACCACGTGGGTGGCGCCGAACTCGCCGGCCCAGGCCAGCTTGCGCACGTCCACGTCGACGCCGATGATCGTGGTCGCGCCGGCCAGGAGCGCGCCGGCGATGGCCGCGTTGCCGACGCCGCCGCAGCCGAAGACGGCCACGGAGTCGCCGCGGGTGACGTTGCCGGTGTTCACGGCGGCGCCGATGCCGGCCATCACTCCGCAGCCGAGCAGGCCGGCGACCGTGGCGGGGGCCTGCGGGTCAACCTTGGTGCACTGGCCGGCGGCGACCAGCGTGTGCTTGAGGAACGCGCCGATGCCCAGGGCGGGGGAGAGCGGGGTCCCGTCGGCGAGCGTCATCTTCTGTTTCGCGTTGTGGGTGTTGAAGCAGTACCACGGGCGCCCGCGCAGGCACGCCCGGCACCGGCCGCACACGGCGCGCCAGTTGAGGATCACGAAGTCACCGGGGGCCACCTCGGTGACGCCCGGGCCGACGGACTCCACGATGCCCGCCGCCTCGTGGCCGAGCAGGAACGGGAAGTCGTCGCTGATACCGCCCTCGCGGTAGTGCAGGTCGGTGTGGCAGACGCCGCACGCCTGGACCTCGACCCGGGCCTCGCCGGGGCCGGGCTCGGGTACGACGACGGTCTCGAGGCTGACTGGGCGGCCCTTGCCCAGTGCGACCACGCCTTGCGTCTCGATAGGCATACCTGTCGTCCTATCAGACAATCGGCCCGCGCCGACGCGGCTGCGCCGGTCCGGGTGCCGCCAATCTTCCGGCTCGCGAGGCGCGGCACCCGGCGGTACCGTTGCGGGCTCCTGGGATGCGCGACCGGCGATCCGCGTTCGTGGCCGAGGATGACAGGAGGGCGCGCATGACGACGGACGATCTGCGCCGGGTCGCGCGCGAACGCTTCGGCTGGGAGCGGCTGCGCGACGAGCAGCTGCGCGCGATGGAGGCGCTCATGGCCGGGCGCGACGCGCTGGCCGTGCTGCCGACCGGGGCCGGAAAGTCCGCGATCTACCAGGTGCCGGCGCCCTTGCTGCCCGGGCCGACCATCGTCGTGTCGCCGCTGCTGGCGCTGCAACGGGACCAGATCGCCTCGCTGACCGCCCGGCACCACGAGTCGCTGGTCGCGGTGCGGCTGTCCTCGGCGGAGGGCCGCGGCGAGCGCGAGGAGGCGCTGGAGGCACTGCGGGCCGGCGACGCCGAGTTCGTCTTCCTGACCCCCGAGCAGTTCGCCGACCCGGCCCGGGTGGCGCAGATCAAGGCGCTCGAGCCGAGCCTGGTCGCGGTCGACGAGGCGCACTGCGTCTCGGCGTGGGGCCACGACTTCCGCCCCGACTACCTGCAGCTGGGGCAGTTCATCCGTGAGCTGGGCCGCCCGCCGGTGGTGGCGCTGACCGCGACCGCCTCGCCGCCGGTGCGCGAGGACATCGTCGAGCGGCTCGGGATGCGCGATCCGGAGGTCGTGGTGACCGGCCTGGATCGGCCCAACCTGTACCTAGAGTCGGTGCACTGCCCGGACGAGGAGACCCGCTGGCGGCGCCTCGTCGCCCGGCTGCGCGAGTCGACGCCGCCCGGGATCGTGTACGCCCCGACCCGCCGCGCCACCGAGGAGCTCGCCGAGCGACTCGGGCGGGAGGGTTTCGACGCCGTCGTGTACCACGGCGGCTTGAGCGCCGGCGAGCGCGAGCGCGCCCACGAGGCGTTCCTCGCCGACGAGGTGCCGATCATGGTGGCCACCACGGCGTTCGGCATGGGCATCGACAAACCGAACATCCGCTGGGTCAACCACGTGTCGCTGCCCGACTCGCCCGACTCCTACCTGCAGGAGATCGGCCGTGCGGGCCGCGACGGGAAGCCGGCGAGCGTGCTGCTGCTGCACCGCACCGAGGACAGCGGCCTGCGCAAGTTCTTCACCAACGTCTCGGTCGACCGCGAGGAGGTCGCCTCCCTGGCCGCGCTGCTGCGCGCCGCGGAAAAGCCGCCGACCCGCGACGAGCTCGAGGAGCGCACGGGGCTGGGCAACCGCCGGCTGGGCCAGCTGCTGACGCTGCTGGAGGAGGTCGGCGGCGCGCGCATGCTCACCGGCGGCCGGGTGAAGGCGCCGCGTTGGGCCCCGACCCCGGCCCGGGCGGCCGAACTCGCCGAGGAGCAGGCCGAGCGGCAGCAGACCGTGTCCCGCTCGCGGCTGGACATGATGCGCAACTTCGCCGAGACCGAGCAGTGCCGCGGCCGGACGCTGCTGGCGTACTTCGGCGAGCACCTCGAGGGCACCTGCGGCCACTGCGACAACTGCTCCGACGGCAGCGCCGCCGCGGGCCTGGCCGCCGCCGCGGACGCGCCCTTCCCGGTGCACAGCGAGGTCCGCCACGGCGAGTGGGGCAAGGGCGTCGTGCTGTCCTACGCCGGTGAGCAGATGACGGTGCTGTTCGAGCAGGTGGGGTACAAGACCCTGTCCGTGCCGGTGGTCAGGCGGCACCGGCTGCTTCGCAAGGCGTAGCCCCGGAGGATCGCTGAATCGGCTGACCTCGTCGGCGGCCCGGCACCATGATGGGAGGGATTCGCGCGATGGCGCGTGGGTAGGGGGCTCCCATGAAGGTCGCACTGCTCGGCCCGATCGCCTGGCGCACGCCGCCGCGGGCGTACGGGCCGTGGGAACAGGTCGTGTCCCTGCTCGCCGAGGGGCTTGTCGCCCGCGGCGTGGACGTCACGCTCTTCGCCAGCCTCGACTCGATCACCTCCGCGCGCCTCGACGGCGTCGTGGAGCGCCCGTACAACGAGGACACGAGCTACGACGGCCGGGTCTGGGAGGCCATCCACGTCGCGCACTGCTACTCCCGCAGCGGCGAGTTCGACCTGGTGCACAACAACCTCGACTGGCTGCCGCTGGCGATGAGCGACTTCTGCCGCACCCGCCTGCTCACCACCGTGCACGGGTTCTGCTCGACGTCGATCCTGCCGGCCTACCAGCGGGCACGCTCGGCGTACGTGTCCATCTCCGATGCCGACCGCGGCCCGGGCCTCGACTACGCCGCGACGATCTACCACGGCATCGACGCGCGGCAGTTCCCGTTCCGCGGCGAGCCGGGGGAGTCGCTGGTCGCGTTCGGCCGCATCCACCCCGACAAGGGCACCGCGGAGGCGATCCGGATCGCTCGCGCGGCCGGCCGGCGGCTGCTCATCTGCGGGCCGGTGCACGACGAGCGGTACCACGCGGAGGAGGTCATGCCGCACGTCGACGGCGAGCAGATCGTCTACGCCGGCAACATCGGCCCCGCGCAGCGCGCCGAGGTCCTCGGCGGCGCGGCCGCGCTGCTGCACCCGATCGGGTTCGCCGAGCCGTTCGGGCTGTCCGTGGTTGAGGCGATGGCCTGCGGGACGCCCGTGATCGCCTATCCGCTGGGCTCGATGCCCGAGGTCGTCGACGAGGGCGTCACCGGCTACCTCGTGGCGAACGCCGCCGAGGCGGCCGGCGCGCTCGACGACGCGCTCAAGCTCGACCGCGTCCGGGTGCGCACCCGCGCGCTCGAACGCTTCTCCGCCGAGCGCATGGTGGACGACTATCTGCACCTGTACCGGCGAATCGTCGGCTGAATCCCTCAAGGCCCCTGGCGGTCGGCCGAACCTTCACAGTGTGCGGCGCCCGCGGCTTCTGACGCGGTAACGCGGACGGCTCGGCTCCGGCAGCGACGTGGCAGGCTGCCGGAGCCGACGCCATCTCCTGCCGCTTCTCCGGCGTGCCGCTCCTTTGCGTGACCGAAGTCTGGCGTTGCGTCATCGGCATCCCTAAGCTCGCAGGGCGGAGGGGATACTGTGAGTGCTGTCGATGTCACTGACCGGCTGGACGAGATCGGGCGCCGCATTGTGGGCTGGGACTTCCCGGGCGCCCGCGACGCGGCCCAGCGGCTGCTGGACGAGCCCGGCCTCTCCGACGACGACCGGCTCACCGCCCGGCGCCTGCTCGCCGAGGTGCTGCGCGAGCTCGGCGAGCTCGACGCGGCGTACGACCTGGCCGACGCCGTCGCCGTGCAGGCGGAGCGGCGCTACGGCCGGGCACACCGCGCGACCGTGCACGCCGTCGCGGTGCTGGCCGCGGTGCGCCACGACCACGACGAGTGGGACGAGGCCGAGCGGCTCTACCACCGGGTGCTGGACAGCGGCATCGACGAGGAGGGTGCCGAGCCGGTGTGCCGCGCGGTGCGCCTGGCCCGGGTCAACCTCGCCCTGCTGCAGCGCGACCGCGGCGCGACGCCGCTCGCGCTGAGCATGCTCAACGCCGCATATATCGTGCATCGTCGCGAGTACGGCGCGGACGACCTCGACACCATCAGGATCGCGGCGGAGCTGGCCGCGCTGCAGCACGCCGAGGGTGACGTCGCCGCCGCCCGGCGCCTGTTCACGCTGGCGCACGCCGCGGCCCGGGCGCGCCTGGGCACGCGGCACCCGTTCACCAAGGCCGTCGAGTGGGAGCTGGCGGCCGTCGAACCGCCGATGCCCTCCGCGCCGGTGTCGTCACCACCCGTCAGGGAACCGGCGCCCGTCATCGTTGATCAGGCGGTTGATCCGGTCGCGGATTCGGTCGCCGTTCCGGTTGTCGATCCGGTCGTTCCCGGGCCGTCTGTGCCGCCTGAGCACCCGCCGCCCGATTCGGAGCCTGCGCGACCTGCGCGGCCGGCGCGGTCCGTGTGGCCGCTGCTGTCCGTGGTGGTCGTCGTCCTGGGTGCGGCGGTACCCGCCGTGCTCCTCCCGTGGCACCGGCCCGCTCTGGCGCCGTCGCCACAGGCCGTGACCTCCCCGGTGGCCGACGGCGCCGCGGTGTCCCCGCCGGTGGTGACCGGTGCCGCGGGGAGCCCGTCGGCGGCGGTCGCCTCCCCGCCGTCGTCCTCCGCGGCGGGCGGTGCCCCGCCGGCGTCACCGGCCGCCGTCGTGGTGCGCGATCTGCGGCTGCGCGACGGGCGCACGGAGCTCACCGTCACCTGGACGGCGCTGCCGGCGACCGTGGTCGTCGCGCTGTCCCGCGCCGAGGCGCCCGCCGTGGTGGTCACCACCGTGCCGCCGGGCACCGCGCGGTACGTGATCCGCGGTGTGGACCCCGCAGTGCCTTACTGCGTCGTCGTGGGGCCGGTCGACGAGGTGGTCGCGGTCACGCCCGCTACGTCGGTGTGCACGGGCGATCGCTGAGAGTTCCGGCCGATCGCCACCCGCCGGTTTCCGGGGCCACGGGCCGGCATAGCGCAGGGTTCGCCGGGTATAGTCCGCCCGATGCGTTTTACCGAGCGTGCCCTCAATCGACTACCGCGGCCCCTCGCTGAGCTGTTGCTGAAGTATCGCGAGACGGTGAAGTTCGTCATCGTCGGCGGCCTCAGCTACGTGGTCAGCCTGACAATCAACTACACGCTGCGCCTGACGGTGTTCGACTCGAAGCCGGTCACCGCGCTGACGATCGCCAATGTCATCGGCACGGTGGTGTCATACTTCCTCAACCGCGAATGGTCCTTCCGCACCCGCGGCGGCCGGCGTCGCCATCACGAAATGCTGCTGTACTTGGTGGTGAACGGCATCGGCGTGGCCGTGAACTCGGCGCCGCTGTGGATCTCGCGGTATGTCTTCGGCCTGCACGTCCCGAACGTGAGCCGCACGGTCGAGGAGATCTCCGACTTCACCTTCGGCATGGTCGTCGGGGTGGCCCTCGCGATGGTCTTCCGCCTGTGGGCCTACCGCGTGTGGGTGTTCCCGCACGACGACGCGCGCCCCGCCCCGAATCGCCACGAGGTTCCGGCCCAGGCCGTGCTCCCGGCCCCGGCCCCGGCCCCGGTGGCGACCGACTCGCCCGGCGCCTGACCCTCGGCGCGGCGCGAAGCTGCCTGGCGCTTCCCCGTCTCCGCGAACGGCCACTGGTCGAAACGCGGCCAAGCGGTGGCCGCCTCGCCGGCGGGAACGCCTCCCGAACGCTGCCGACTGACCTGATCCGTGAGCGGCCATTGGTCGAAACGCGGCCCAGCGGCGGCCGGCTTGCCGGCGGGAACGCCTCCCGAACGCTGCCGACCAAACGCGGCCCAGCAGCGGCAGCAGGCTCGTCGGCGGGAACGCTTCCCGGAACGCCGCCGACCGACCTGAAATCCGGCGCTTCGCGCCGGATTTTTCGCCTGTGGGGCGAAATTTCGGGCGTAACAGCTCTGCGGTGGCAGTGGTCAGAACACGATGTGGCCGGTGTCGTTCTCGGTCGGGGCGCCGAGCATCTCGTGGACGCCGGCGATGCGCAGCTGGCGGTGGACGAACGGGCTGGCCCGCGAGACCACCAGGTGCACGCCCTCGGTGCCGCACTCGCGCTGCGCGCCTACCAGGGCTCCGACCGCGGCCGAGTCCAGGAACGTGACCAGGCCGAGGTCCACCCGCAGCACCCTCGGGCGGCGTTCGGTGGCGGCGGAGACGATCTCCTGGCGCAGCGTAGCCGCGTTGCTGTGGTCGATCTCACCACGCACGGAGAGTACCGTCGATCCGTCCATCATGACGTTGGTCGTCAACGACATGGTCATGGCGTGTTCCAGCTGCTCACGGGGAACAGCATAAGAGCACTTGAGGCGTGGCGCAGCGGGCAGTGTGCCCAGGTTCACCAGCGGGTGCGCGAGAGAGTGCGTGCTACGCCGCGCCCGGAGGCGGGTCGCCGGGGATGTGGTCCGGGCAGTGCAGGCGCAGTTCGCGGTAGCCGAACGGGGCGTCGACGAACCAGCAGTGGTGGGGGGTGTCCGTGCCCGGGTGGCGGTAGCCGTCGAAGAAGCGGCACGACAGACACATCCGGGTCACCGGGATGCTGCCCTGCTGCTGCATCAGGCCGATCTTCGCGGTGACCATGCGCAGCAGGCGCGCCTGCTCGTTGTCGGTCAGGGTTTCGACCTCGGACAGCAGCTCGTCGGCCCAGTTGGCCGGGGCCGGCGTGGTGGACAGGCCGCGGTCGGTGGCGGCGACGCGCATGTCGCGTGCGGCATACGACGGGGCGGGGCGCATCTCGACCAGGCCCTCCGCGATCAGCGGGGAGAGCAGCGCCATCGTCGCGGCGACCGAGGAGCCCAGTTCGCCCGCCAGGTCGGAGAGGCGATACTCGCGGTCGCGGCGTCCCAGCAGCAGCATGATCTGCCGATGGGCCGGTGGGAGTCCGTGGTCGGGCTCCGGGCCGTCGGCGGGCGCCATCACGGCCACCCTGAGCAGCCCGGCGACGAGCTTCTGGGCCCGCACTTCCTGCGTCACGGGGAACCTCCCAGTAAGGAGTGTCGTGTATGCACCCTAGTCCCGCGCATCGATCAACGGGGTCCATGACGCCACAGAATTCGGCCTCATGAGTACCGGATAAATTGCTTTTATCGGAAAAATCCGGCCAATCGCCGCCAGGCGGCGTACGCTCTGCGGGCTGAGCGAGGTGCGACGGGGGTCACGGATGGGTGCGACACGGTTGGTCACGGCGGCGGTGCTGCTGGCGGCGGTCGGTGCGGTGGAGGCGGCGGCCCCGGGCTCCGCGCTGGCGGCCAACGCTGCGACGGCGCGAGTCGCGACGGCGAAAGGGACGCAGCTCGTGCTCACCGTGGCCAAGGGCGATTCGAGCGGGCCCGCGCGGCGCCGCGCCGTGCTGATCTGCCAGCCCGCCGGCGGCACCCATCGTCAGGCCCGCGACGCGTGCACGCAGCTGGCCAAGGTTGGCGGCAAGTTCGACCGCCTGCGCCTCGACGGCGGGATGTGCACGATGCAGTGGGACCCGGTGACGGTGACCGCTACCGGGCGGTGGAAGGGGCGCAAGGTCGCGTATCGCCACACGTTCGGCAACGCGTGCACGCTGTCGACGACGACGGGAGCCGTGTTCAGCCTTTGAAGACGCCCAGCGTCTTGAAGTTGTGGTTGGGGAAGAGGGCCGCGGAGTCGCCGACGCCGAAACGCTTCTTGAGCATCTCGGCCAGGATGTCGCGGTAGTCGTTGGCGCCCGCCACGTCGCCCTGGTCGAGGGCGGACGGGGCCAGGCCCGGCCAGTTGCCGTGCACCTTGCCGCCGTTGAGGCCGCCGCCGAAGAGCAGCATCGCGTTGCCGTGGCCGTGGTCGACGCCGACGTTGCCGTTCTCCTGCACGCGGCGGCCGAACTCGCTCATCGTGATGACGGTCGTGTTCTCCAGCAGCGGCCCGATGTCCGTGCAGAACGCGCCGATCGCGTCGGAGAGGTTGGTCAGCGAGTTCTTCATGTCGCCGCCGTCGACACGGCCGAGGTTGGTGTGCATGTCCCAGCCGCCGACGTCGAGGGCGGCGACGCGCAGGCCGACACCGGCCTTGAGCAGCTGGGCGATGTCCTTGAGACGGTCGGCGAGGCCGCCGCCGGGGTACTGCACGCCCTCGGCCGGCCGGTACTGCGTCGTGGCGAGCTTCTGCGCCGTGCTGATGGCCTGCAGCGTGCTTGCCGCCGTGGTGGCGAGCGGGTGGTCCAGCCCGGTGTACAGCGTCTTGAGCGCGTCCATCGTCTGCGACCGCATGCTGTCGTTGTCGATGCGGAAGTCGCGTATGCCGTTGAGCACGATGGCCTGCTCGCCGCCGACGAGCGAGCGGGGCAGCGCCGAGCCCTGCGCGATGGCGCGGAACGTCGTGCCGGGTCCCATCTGCGCGAGCACCCGGTCGAGCCAGCCGCTGCGCACCGCGACCGAGGCGGCGCCGCGCTCCAGCGCGTCCTGGGCCTGGAAGTGGCTGCGGCTGGCGTCGGGCGAGGCGACGGCGTGGACCGCGGCCATTTTCCCGGACTGCCAGAGCGGGTAGAGGGCGGTCATCGCCGGGTTGAGGCCGAAGCCGCGCCCGGCCGGCAGCATCGCCGCCATCGGTACCGCGATGTTGGGCCGCATCTGCTTGTAGTTCGGGTCGTCACCGGGCACCACGACGGACAGCCCGTCCATCCCGCCGCGCAGGAAGATGACGATGAGCGTGTTCGTGTTGTCCTCAGGCGCGGCGAACGAGACACGGCTGGTCACCAGCTGTGTGCCGAGCGCGGCGACGCCGACGAAGCCCGCGCCCTGCACGAGCCGGCGGCGGGTGAAGCCCTTGCTCCACTTGTCGCGCTCGGCGGCGAGCTTGTCGGTGACCTGCTCCGCGTGCACGCGGATGGCGGCCTCGCACAGGTTGGGGCCGTGCCGCCGCAGCTCGCCGAGGTCGGCCGGCCGCCGTTCGCCGGGTGGCAGGCCCTCGCGGGGGTCGTCACCGGTTTCGTCGGGAAAGTCGCTCATCTGGCTCACCGCAGCGCGTGGTAGACGGAGTCGAGGATCAGCGGGGCCAGCAGGGGCAGCTTGCCGCCGAGGGTGCTGTCGGTGACGCGGGCGTCGGCCTTGGCGCCCAGGAACTTGATGAGCGCGTCCTTCTCGGGCTGCTGCATCGGCTGGAAGACCAGCCGGTTGGCCAGCACGTCGAGGTATGTGTCGAGCGTCGCGGCCGGCTGCGTGACCAGCATGTCGGCCTTGGGATTGTCCAGGCCCTTCCACTGGCCCTGGATGAACGCCCGGTGCGCGTTCCAGGTCTCCAGCATGCCGGCGGCCGAGCTCCACGCCGTGGCCACGTCGGGGTAGCCGTCCGGCGGCCCCCAGCCCAGCGGCGGCTGGCCGAGCTTGTTGGTGAAGTTGTAGAGGGCCTCGAGCGCCTTGGCCGTGTCGGAGCCGGGTTTGGTACCGACCACCCGCGCCGTGGCCACGAAGTTCTCCAGCGGCCGGCGCGTCTTGAGCCCTGTGGCGATCCAGAACTCCTGCGACCGGAACAGCACCTTGAGCACGGGCACGATCGCCGAGCCGCTCTCCTGGTAGGTCTTGGCCAGCCGGTCCACGAGCCCCTGCGGCGGGGTGTCGCACACGAAGCGGACGCAGAGCTTGCGGGCCACGTAGCGCGCGGTCGACGGGTGGGTGGCCAGGTACAGCAGGTAGGCGTCGCCGACGGCCAAGCCGTCGCCGGCGGACTTGTTGGCGTGCTGGAACCCCAGCACCTTCACCGCGCCCTTCCAGTGCTTGTTCTGGTCGTACCGGAACGTGCCGTCGCGCGTCGCGGTGCGCCCGGTCATCAGGTAGGCCGAGTTGCGCACGTCCTTCTCGTTGTACCCGCCGTCGATGCCGACGGTGTGCAGCTCCAGCAGTTCGCGCCCGTAGTTCTCGTTGACGTTGCGCTGGTCGGAGGAGGTGTTGTCGAGGTATCGCATCATGGCCGGATCGCGCGCGGACGCGATGAGCATGTCGGAGAACTTGCCCAGCGCGTGCTTGCGGATGACGCCCACGTCGTACGGCCCGCGCACGTCCCAGCCGCCGTCGAACGGGCTGGTCACGTTGAGGTGGTTGTTCCAGAAGTCGACCATCACCTCGAACAGTTGCCGACTGCTCCACATCTGGCGGGCGAGCACGGCGCGGGTCAGCTCGTACATCGGCTTGTTGTCGCCGTCCTTGACGGCGGCGCGGATGTCCGCGGTGGACATCGTCGCGGTCGGCACCGCCTTCAGCGCCGCGTCGGCGACCGGGTCCTCGATCTTGTCGGGCTCCAGCTGCTGGTCGATCCAGGCGTCGATGCCGAGCTGCTTCACCAGCGCGACGTCGGCCAGGGTCGGCCCGAAGGTCGCCCGGCGCAGCAGGTGCAGCACCGGGTCGCGGTTGAGCGGCGTGGGGAAGCGCGGCGTGGCGCGCATCGCGGCGACGGCGGCGGCCGAGGGCGTGTCGGAGGTGCCGGAGGCGCCAAGGTCGTTGAGGTCGCCCTGGCCGCTGGTGTAGCTCGAGTCGCGGTTGGAGAACGAGCCCGCGTCGCGCGGCGAGATGTTGCCGCCGCCGCTGCCCGTCTTGACGAACTCGTCGGGGTTGGCCGCCGACGGGCCGAACATCGCCGCCGCGCCCGAGCCGAGCGCGCCGAGGGCGACGGCGCCGCCGCCGAGGGCCATGAGCGCCTGGCGGCGATTGCGCGTCAGCTCGTGCAGGGCGGGCCGGCCGGTGCGCAGCCACGCGGGCACCGGGCCGCCGGCCTTGCGGCGGGCGGCGGGCGTGCCCGGGGCGGGCTGCTCGCCGGTGCCGTCGGCGGCGTCCGGTGGGGACCGCAGCACCCGCGGCATCGGGAACTCGCCGGTGTAGTCCGAGAAGAACGCGCCTTTCACCGTCTTGGGCGCGTCGCCCGGGTCATCCGAGAAGAGCCGTTCAGGCACGCATCGGAATCTAGTGAGCCGATGATCGCGCCTCAAGTCGGGCCGTGCGAGGAGGCCTCAACTTTGCCTTTGTTCTTGCTTAAGCCAACGGCCTTCTTCGCGAAACGGTGGAAAACCGGCGCGTCCACCGGCTTCGATGCCGATTACCAAAAGTCATCTCTACCGCACGGTGCGCTTAAGGTGTAGGTATTAGTGACCGGCCGAGGGCAGGGGGTAACGGTTGTGATCGATCCTGCACTCGTCCGCCGGCGTCGCCTCGCCGATCGTGCCGCCGGCGCCAAGGTCGGCCTTGTGCTGTTCGTCCCGCTGCTCGGCCTGCTCGGGCTGGCCGGCGTCGCCGCGTACGGGTACGGCAAGCAGGACGTGCTGACCGGCGACCTGCGCGCCGCGGTCGCGGCCGGCGTCGCCGCCGACCGGGCCGCCGCCGAGCTGAGCGGGGAGCGCTACGCCGCCGCCGTGCTCCTGCTGTCCGGCACCGACCTGGACCACCACACAGCACGCGCCGCGCTCGACGTCCACGTCGCGGGGGCCGATCCGGCGCTGAACGCGCTGCGCACCAAGGCCGCGCGCGCCGGGCTGCTCACCCCGGCGCTCTCCGCCGACCTGGACGGGCTGGGGCCGCTGCGCGCCGGGGCGGCCACGGGCCCGCAGGAGGTCGCAGTGGGGGAGTACCTCATGCGGTACACCAACATCGTGACCGACCTCGTGCGGCTGCGGCAGGCCGTCGCCGGGTCCGCCGGCCCCGGGGCGGTGGCCGACGCCGCCGGCGCGTCGGGCTGGCTTGCCGTGGCCCGCGAGGAACTGGCCCAGGTGCAGCTGCTCGACCTGCGTGGAGCCGACACGCCGGCCCGGCGGGAGAGCCTCGCCGCGCACCGGGCCGCCCACCTGGAGGCGCTGCGCCGCTTCACCGACGCCGCCCCGCCGGCATGGCGCGACCGCCTGAGCCGGATCCCCTCCGGCCTCGGCGGCGACGCCCAGCCCGCCCTCGACGCCCTCACCGCGCTCGCCGCCGCCGACGGCGCCGACGAGACCGCGCTGGCCGTCGCCGCCCGGGACGCGCAGCGGCGCACGATGGTCGCGGGCCTGGCGCTGCTGCTCGCGCTCGTGGCCGGCTCCATCGCCCTGGCGGCGCGGGTCGTGCCGGACTCGTCGAGGCGGCGTTCCGAGGAGGTACCGCCGCAGGCCGCCCCCGCCGACCCGACGGCCGCACTCGCCCGCCTCTTCGCCGGTCGAGCCCGGCGCAACCAGCGCCTGGCCGACACCCTGCTGCAGCGCTTCGACGCCGCCGAGCGCGACGAGGCCGACCCCGACCGCCTCGATCAGCTGTTCGCCTTCGACCACCTCGCGACCCGGATGCGCCACGACAACCAGAGCCTGCTCGTGCTCGCCGGCGCCGATACCGCCCCCGGCCGCCACGAGCCTGCGACGCTGCTGGACCTGCTGCGCGCGGCGCAGTCGCGGATCGAGGACTATCGCCGCATCGAGTACGGCCGGATCGCCCCCGACGTGCGGATCGTCCCCGAGGCCGTCGACGACGTCGCGCACCTGCTCGCCGAGCTCTTCGACAACGCCGCCCGCAGCGGCCCGCCCGACCGCCCAGTGCTCGTCGAGGGCCGCCGGAGCGGTGACGGCGTCGTCGTGGAGGTCACCGACCGCGGCCCGGGACTCGACCCGTCGCGCCTCTCGGAGCTCAACGCCCGCCTCACCACGGCATGCGCGCCGGACGCCGGCCCCGCCTCCTCGCGCGCGTCGGAGGCGGCCGGCCTGCCCCGCACCGGCCTCCTGGTCGTGGCCCGCCTCGCCGCCCGGCACGGCCTCGCGGTGACCCTGCTGGTCCCGCCGTCCGGCGAGGGCCTGCGCGCGGAGGTACAGCTGCCCGCCGAGCTCGTTCTCGCCGGCCCGGCCGCGCCCGGTGCCGAGGACGCCCCAGTGGTACGCCGCCTGAGCCCGCGGCCGATCGAGCGCAGCCCCGCGCTGCCCGGTGCCGAGCCGGTCGACATCCCGCACCCACGCTCGCCCCGCTTCCCGATCGTTCCGGGCCACGCGCGGACCTCGGATGGGCCTACGGTGGACGTCGAGCCCGAGGCTGTCCGTGATTTTCTGACCGGCTACCGGCACGCGATCACCCACCACCCGGTGAGCGCGGCGACCAAAACGGAAGGACGTTCTTCGACTTGACATCCTCCCCGTCCTCAAGGGACGGGGATTCCCTGGGTCGCCCCAGGGGGTTCCTGCTTCGCCGACGACTGCCCCGTCCGAGAGGACTCTCGTTGAGGTCTTACACCGCCTCCACAGGCAATCACGGAGAGCCCCTCCGCGAGGATGTTGCGGGCCGCGTTCACGTCACGGTCATGGACGCGCCCGCATCGGCACGTCCACGACCGTACGTGCAGCGGCATCCGTTCGGCGTGCGCACCGCAGGCCGAGCACAGCTTGGACGACGGGAACCAGCGGTCCACGACGACCAGGTTCCGGCCGTGCCATTCGGTCTTGTTGACCCGTTCCTGGCGCAGCGTCCACGCCTCGGTCCGGGCCTGCAACGCCATGTTGTAGACCAGCCGGACACACCCGAACGTCCGGGCAAGCTCGGACGCCTGCTCGACGTTGGGGTAGAAGCGGTACTTGAACGCCCGCTCCACACCCCTGGACACGGCTCACAATCTAGAACGCTCATCAGTGAACACTGCTGTGACGCGCCGGCACACGCCGATCCGCCTTGGCGGCGGATCGGCCTTCTCCGCCCTGCTCCGCAGGGGTTCCGTTTCCTCCCCGACCTGAAGGCCGGGGTATCCACGAAAGGAATCTGATGACATCGACCACGGGGCTGGACTGGCTGCTGAGCGGCTTCACGCAACGGGTCGTCGGCGTGCGGCACACGGTCGCCGTCTCGGGCGACGGCCTGCTCGTGGCCTCGTCGAACGAGCTGCCCCCGGAGCGGGCCGACCAGCTCGCCGCGATGGTGGCCGGCGTGGTGTCGCTTGCGCAGGGCGTGTCGGCGTGCACCGAGGCCGGCCCGGTGCTGCGCACCATTGTGGAGATGGGCCGCAGCCTGCTGTTCGTGATGGCGCTCGGCGAGGGTGACACGCTGGCGAGCCTGGCCGCGATCGTGCAGCCCGGCTGCGACGTGGGCCAGGTGGCGTTCGAGATGTCCGCCCTGGTCGACCAGGTGGGCGCCGCGCTGACCCCGGCCACGCGCTGACCCCGTCCACGCGGTCGCGCCGGCGTTCGCGGCACCTCGAATCCCGCCCGGTCGCGGCGCGCTGGGCGTGCTTCCACTGCGGCTCTGACCCGCCCGGTCCACGCCTGTCGGGGTATAAATCCAAAAAGTTCGAACAATTGGACTTTGGTCGACCCGCGATCGCCGGTGTCAGCCGGCCGGGGCGGCCTCCGCCGACGAGGGCGGCGAGGGCGGCGATGCGGGGGAGGGAGACCGGGTGGGTGACTCGGGGGCATGGGTGCGGAAGGCCGGCGCGAGCGCCACGATGCCGGCGACCAGCACCGCCGGGATGACGAACGCCCAGCGCAGCGACAGGCTCTCCGCCACCGCGCCGATCATGCCGGCGCCCACCACGAAGCCCACGTAGTTGAAGAGGTTGACGCGGGCGATCGCGATGCCCGTGCCGGCCGGGTCCAGGCGGCCGGCGGCCGAGAACGACTGCGGCACGACCAGCGACAGGCCCAGGCCCACGACGGCGAAGCCGGCGATGCTCAGCGCCGGGGTGCCGGAGGCGGCCACCAGGACCAGGCCCAGGCCGCCGACCACGCCGCCGACCGAGACAACGGCGGTGGGGCTGAAGCGGCTCACCAGGCGATCGCCGGCGGTACGGCCCAGGAGCATGGTGGTCTGATATGCGGCCAGGCCCAGCGCGGCCACGCTCGTGCTCGCGTGCAGGGCCTTCTCGATGAAGACGGAGCTCCAGTTCGACACGGCCGAGTCGGCGATGAACATGAGCATCATCGCGACGCCGATCAGGACGATCGGCCGCCACGGGATCCGGGTCTCGACGGCGGCCTGGGTGGCGGCCGGCATCTGGAGGGCCTCCTCGGCGCGGCGCAGCTGGCCGGGGCCCGCGAGCAGGGCCAGCGCGACGCCCGCGGCGGCGACCGCACCCAGCGACGCGCCGATCGACCAGCCGAGGTGAGCGGTGCCGGAGGTCGCCAGGGCGCCGAGGATCGCGCCCGCGCTCCACGCGGCATGGAAGGAGTTGAGCACCGGGCGGCGGTAGCGGCGCTCGACGCCGACGCCCTGCATGTTCATGGTCGCGTCGACGAGGCCGAGCATGAGGCCGACGAGGGCCAGCGCGACGTACAGCTGCCACCGCTGCGCGGCGAAGCCGGCGAGGGCGATCGCCAGGCACACGCCCGGGCCGCCCGCGCGGAGCACCGGTGAGCTGCCGAACCGGGCGCTGAGCAGGCCCGCCACCACGCTGCCGACGCCGGCGACGACGGGCACGGCCAGCAGGACCAGGGAAAGCTGGGTGTCGTCGAAGCCGAACTTCCGTTGCAGGGCGGCGACCTGCGTGAGGAGGCCCGCGAAGCAGAAGCCCTGGACGAAATAGGCGCCGGCGACGGCGACACGTGCCCGGCGGTCACGCTGATCCATTGGCCGGCTCCTCGATGAAGAGAAGTGAAATTCTTTCGGAAGCATTGTCGAGCGCGCGGCGGAACGCAAGAGGACTGTACGGCGCCCGCCGGGCCCGGCCTGGCCCGGCGAGCGCGCGGTGATCATTCCGAGGCGCTGCCCACCGGGGCGTCGAGCAGCACGGCCAGCAGGTCGCGCAGCACGCCGATGCCGTCCTGGCTGAGCACGGACTCGGGGTGGAACTGCAGGCCGGCGAAGGTCCGCCCGCGCAGCGCGTGGACGTCGCCGTTGGCCGGATCCCGGGCGAGCTCCACCGGGCCGTGCGGCGTGTCGAGCGCCGTGCCGTCGTGCGTGGCCGTGAACGTCGAGTAGAAACCGACCTTCGCCGGGCGGTCGAAGAGGTCGACGTCGCGCTGCATGCCCTGGTACGGCGACGCCTTGCGCCGCAGCGGCAGGCCCAGCAGCCCGGCGAGCAGCTGGTGGCTCAGGCAGATGGCGAGCATCGGCACGCCCGAGTCCAGCAGCCCCGCGACGATGCCGCGCATGCGAGCGATCTTCGGGTCGTCCAGCCGCCGCGGGTCGCCTGGGCCGGGCCCCGGCACCACCAGATCGAACCCGTCGGTCTCGACGTCGCCGTCGTACCGCACGAGCGTGGTCGACAGCCCCAGCGCCCGCAGCTGATGGACGAGCATGCCGGTGAACGTGTCCTCGGCGTCCACCACGAGCGCGCGCCGGCCGGCGAGCGCCGGTTCGGCGATCAGCCCGTCGCGCGGCTGCAGCCAGAACGGCGCCAGCGTGGCGTTGCGCGCGACGAGCGCGGCCCGCACCTCGGGGTCGGCGGCGAGCCGCACGTCGGGCGCGGCCGACGCGGCGGACCCCGTCGGGGAGGGCTGCGGGCCGAGACCGAGCGCCCGCAGTACCGCGGCCGCCTTCGTGTGGGTCTCGAGCACCTCGCCGGCGGGCGTGGAGTGGCGCACCAGCGTGGCGCCCACCGGCACCCGCAGCCGGCCGTCACGGTCGATGTCGGCGGTGCGGATGAGGATCGGCGCGTCCAGCGTCTGGCGGCCCTGTGCGTCGCGGCCGACGAGGGCGAGGACCGCGCCGTAGTAGCCGCGGCCGCGCCGCTCGTGCCGGGCGACGACCCGGCAGGCGTTCTCGATCGGGCTGCCGACCACGGTCGGCGCGAACATGGTCTCGCGCAGCACGTCGCGCACGTCCCGCGAGCCGTGCCCGGCCAGCAGGTACTCGGTGTGCACGAGGTGCGTCATCTCCTTGAGGTACGGGCCGATGACCTGGCCGCCGAGGTCGGCGACGGTGGCCATCATCTTGAGCTCCTCGTCGAGCACCATCGACAGTTCGTCGATCTCCTTGCGGTCGGCGAGGAACTCGAGCACGCCCGCCTTCGTCGGCGCGCCGCGCAGCGTGCCGCTGATCGGGTTCATCATCACGAGCCCGTCGTCGACGCTGACGTGGCGCTCGGGCGTGGCCCCGACGAGGGTGCGCTCGCCGGTGTGCACGACGAACGTCCAGTACGCGCCGCGCTCCCGGGTGAGCAGCCGGCGGAACACGGTGAGCGCGGCCGCGACCGGGTCGCCGCCGAGGTCGGCCTCGAACACGCGATGGATCACGAAGTTCGAGCCCTCGCCGCGCCCGATCTCCTCGCGCAGCACGGTGTCCACGATGGACGCGTACTCCTCGTCGTCCACGTCGAAGCCGGCGCCGGACAGCGCGATCGGTGCCTCGGGCAGCGCGGCGAGGACGTCGTCGACGGCCAGCTCGCGGCGTCGCTCGATGCGCAGCACGGACAGCGGCGTGCCGTCGTCGACGCAGTCGAAGCCGCGCTCGCGGACCTGGCGGAACGGCACGAGCGCGAGGCAGTCGTCCGGGACGGCGGCCAGGGTGTCCACCGTGGACACCGGGCCGGTGAACACCTCGACGGCGTCGCGGCTCTCGCGGCGCAGCAGGGCGAACGGGGCTTTCGGGTCGATCAGCATGGCTTCCCCTTCGGGTTCGGGTGCCGCGCTCGCGAGGCGGCCCCGGTCGTGCCCGGGAAGCAGAACGGCCGCCTCGTGGGGCGGCCGCGGTGTGGTGTCACGCGGAAGTGGGCCGCCTCGTCAGGCGGGCCACCACATGCTGTTCATCAGCGTGCTCAATCGCGTGGACACGCAGCAGAGCGTACGTGGGATCCCCGCCGGCGCCAAGACACCGGCGGGGATTCGCGCTTACCTGTTCAAGGAGCCCATCTCGGCGTAGCGATCGCCGGCGACGTCGCGGCCGATGGAGAGCTTCTCGATCGTGGCGAGGTCTTCGGCGGTGAGCTCGACGTCCAGCGCGGCGACGTTCTGCTCGAGGTACCCGCGCCGCTTGGTGCCCGGGATCGGCACCACGTCGTCGCCCTGGGCGAGCACCCAGGCGAGCGCGAGCTGCGCCGGGGTGACCCCCTTGGCCTCGGCCAGCTTGCGGACCTCGGCGACGAGGTCCAGGTTCTTGCGGAAGTTCTCGCCCTGGAAGCGCGGGTTGCCGGCCCGGAAGTCGCCGGGCGCGAACTGGTCGGGGCTGGTGATCTCGCCGCTGAGGAAGCCGCGGCCGAGCGGGCTGTAGGCGACCAGGCCGATGCCGAGCTCACGGAACAGCGGGAGGATCTCGTCCTCGGGGTCGCGGGTCCACAGCGAGTACTCGTACTGCCCGGCGGTCACCGGGTGCACGGCGTGCGCGCGGCGCACGGTCGCCGGGGCCGCCTCGGAGATGCCGAGGTGGCGCACCTTGCCTGCGGCGACGACCTCGGACAGTGCGCCCCAGGTCTCCTCGATCGGCACCGACGGGTCGACGCGGTGCTGGTAGTACAGGTCGATGTGCTCGACGCCGAGCCGCTCCAGCGACGCGTCGACGGCCTGCCGGACGTACTGCGGGCTGCCGTTGATCCGCCGGGTGCCGCCCTCGCGCTGGATGCCGAACTTCGTGGCGAGCACCACCTCGTCGCGCCGCCCGGCGATCGCGCGGCCGACGAGCCGCTCGTTGGTGAAGGGGCCGTACATGTCGGCGGTGTCCAGCAGGGTCAGCCCCAGGTCGACGGCGCGGTGGATGGTGGCGATGGACTCGGCGTCGTCGCCGGGGCCGTAGAACTCGCTCATCCCCATGCAGCCGAGGCCGAGTGCGGACGTGGTCAGTGCACCGAGGTTTCTCGTTCGCATGGCCTCCAGGTTCCCCCCTTGAGCGCGCTCGAAGTCAAGCCGGCGGGCAAGCAGCGGATGATGTGTAGGAAATGGCTGTCATGGCAGCCGTTTCCTACACATCATCCCCAGCAGCCGGCGAGCCCGCACGAGGTCCCCGAGCGAGCGCCCTTCGCCGTTCATGGAACGACACGCTAACGCCCCATATGCGGCATATCGTGGGGGCATGCTCGAGCACCTGCGCATCCTGGTCGTCGACGACGAGCCGGATCTGTGCGAGATCGTGCGCAGGGTACTCAGCCGTGCCGGAGCCGAGGTGCTGACCGCGTCCGGGCTCGCGGGGGCGGAGCGGTGCTGTGCGGAGCATCCCGGCGGCATCGACCTGGCGATCACCGACCTGAAGCTCAACGACGGCTCCGGCGTGCAGGTCGCCGAGGCGGTGCGCGCCAGCAGCCCCGACGCGATGATCATGTACATGTCCGGGCTGCCGTACTTCGATTCCGCCGTCATCGAGCTCGGGCCGGAGGCCTCCGTCATCGCTAAGCCGTTCCGGGCCACCGAACTGGTCGATACCGTGCAGACGGCGCTGATCAGGGCCGGAAGGGTCGCGCCGGAACGTTAACGGGAAGCGCTGCGGGGGCATACGTTGCGTACAGGAACCCGGCGGACGCGAGGTGGCGCGATGACTTCAGCACACCCCCCGGACTCCTCGGCCTCGTCGCCCGGCGACCCGGTCGACGGCGGTCCCGACAGCCCGACCGACCTGAGCAAGCGGTCCTGGACCGGCGTGCTCAAGCGGACGGTCAAGGAGTTCAACAACGACAACCTCGCCGACTGGGCCGCCGCGCTGACGTACTACGGGGTGCTGTCCCTCTTCCCCGGCATCCTGGTGCTGCTGGCGGTCTCCGGGCTGCTGCTCACGGACACCACGCAGGACGCGGTACTCAAGGACACCCGGGAGTTGCTCCCCGCCTCGATCGCGGGTCCGGTCACCGGCGCCATCGACGAGCTCAGGAGAGGCTCGCACGTGGCGGGTCTGCTCGCCGTCGTCGGCCTGCTCGGCGCGGTGTGGACGGCGTCGGGGTACGTCGGGGCGTTCATGCGCGCCTCGAACGCCATCTACGACGTGCCGGAGGGCCGCCCGATCTGGAAGGTGCTGCCGATCCGCGTCGGCATCACGATCGCGGTCGGCACCCTCATCGCCATCGCCGCGCTCAGCATCGTCTTCACGGGGCGGCTCGCGCAGCAGGCGGGCGGCTGGATCGGCCTGTCGAAACAGGCGGTGGCGATCTTCGACATCGTCAAGTGGCCGGTGCTGCTGCTCGTCGCGATGCTGATCCTGGCCATCCTGTACTGGGCGTCGCCGAACGCCCGCCAGCACGGCTTCCGCTGGATCACCCCCGGCGGCGCGTTGGCGGTGTTCATCTGGCTGGTCGCATCGGCGGGCTTCGCGATCTACGTGTCGAACTTCAGTTCCTACAACAAGACGTACGGCACGCTGGGCGGCATCATCGCCTTCCTCGTCTGGCTGTGGATCTCCAACATCGCGGTCCTGCTCGGCGCGGAGTTCGACGCCGAACTGGAGCGCGGTCGCGCGATCGAGGCCGGCCAGCACCCGGATGACGAGCCGTACGTCCCGCTGCGCGACGACAGCCACGTGAAGGACGACCACGACATCGGGCTGACCTGAGAACCTCTTACCGGCCGGCGCCGGCTGACGCGGACGAGTCCGGGCGGAACGTGTTGCGGTACGCGTTCGGGGAGACGCCGAGCGCCGCCGACAGGTGCTGGCGCAGCGACGCGCCGGTGCCGAAGCCCGCCGCCGTCGCCACGCGGTCCACCGGCAGGTCGGTCGTCTCCAGCAGGCGGCGCGCGTGCTCGACCCGCTGGTGGGTCAGCCACTGCAGCGGCGTCATGCCCGTCTCGTCGCGGAAGCGGCGGCGGAACGTGCGCACGCTCATCCGCCCCCGCGCGGCCAGCGCGGCCAGCGACAGCGGCTCGTGCAGCCGCTCCAGCGCCCAGGCCCGCACCGCGGCGGTGTTCGCCCCGACCGGCGGCGGGACCGGGCGCTCGACGTACTGTGCCTGACCGCCGTCGCGCCACGGCGGGACGATGCACAGCCGGGCCACCCGGTTGGCGACCTCGCTGCCGTGGTCGCGGCGCACCAGGTGCAGGCAAAGGTCCACGCCCGCGGCGACGCCGGCCGCGGTCAGCACGTCGCCGTCGTCCACGAACAGCACGTCCGGACGCAGCTCGACCGCCGGGAACGCGCGGCGGAACTGCTCGGAGCGGTTCCAGTGCGTGGTCGCCGGGCGGCCGTCGAGCAGGCCGGCGGCGGCCAGCGTGAACGCCGCCGTGCACAGCGACACGATCCGCGTGCCGGGCCGCACGGTGCGCAGCGCCGCGGCGAGGCGCTCGGGAAGCCACCTGGGGTCGGATTCGTCCGCGCAGGGCCCGAACGGCGGGATCACCACCGTGCCGGCGGTGGCCAGCAGCTCCGGGCCGTGCGCGACGGCCACGGCGAAGTCGGCCTCGGTGGTCACCGGGCCGCCGTCGAGGCTGCAGGTCAGCACCTCGTACAGCGGCTCACCATCCGGGCCCTCCGCGGTGCCGAAGATGCGCATGGGGATGCTCAGCTCGAAGGGGTGCACCCCGTCGAGCGCCAGGACGACCACGCGGTGCCGGGGCGCTGTCATGGCCAGATCCTTCCACATGTTGTCGATCCAGCCACTCGTATCGCCGATGGCCGCACAGCAGGATCGAGCGCATGAGAGCCATCACCCAGGATGTGTTCGGCGGCCCCGAGGTGCTGCGGCTGACCGAGATCGACCGGCCCGAGCCCGGGTTCGCGCAGGTGCTCGTGCGCGTCCACGCGGCCGGCGTGAACCCGACCGACTTCTGGCACCGGTCCAACGGCGGTCTGCGGGGCCGCATCGTGCCGCTGGGCTGGGACGTGTCCGGTGTGGTCGAGGCGGTCGGGCCCGGCGTCACGCTGTTCGAGCCCGGCGACGAGGTGTTCGGCATGCCGCGGCAGCCGGAGCCGGCCGGGGCGTACGCGGAGTACCTCGTCGCGCCGGCCCGCCACCTCGTCCGCAAGCCGGCCGGGATCTCCCACGCCGAGGCGGCCGCGCTGCCGCTGGTGTCGCTGACGGCGTGGCAGGCGCTCGTCGACGTGGCCCGGCTCCAGGCCGGGCAGCGGGTCCTCGTGCACGCGGCGGCCGGCGGCGTCGGGCACGTCGCGGTACAGATCGCGAAGGCCCTCGGCGCGGAGGTCGTCGGCACGGCGCGCGCCGCCAAGCACGGGTTCGTCCGCGCGCTGGGCGCCGACCGGGTCGTGGACCGCACCGCCGAGGACTTCGCCGAGGTCGTGTCGGACGTCGACGTTGTGCTGGACCCCATCGGCGGGGAGTACGGCCCGCGCTCGCTGCGCACCCTGCGCCCCGGCGGCATCGTCGTGTCGCTCGCGTCGCCGGCCGAGGCCGCGCTGACGCCGGTGGCGCGGGCGCAGGGCAAGCGGGCGGTGTTCATGGTCGTCGAGGCCGACCAGGCCGGCATGCGCGCCGTCGCGGACCTGGTCGAGCGCGGCCTGCTGCGCGCGACGCTGGACACGGTACTGCCGCTGGAGGACGCGGCGAAGGCGCACGAGCTCGGCGAGCGGCGCACCACCACCGGCAAGATCGTGCTCGCCGTGCGGGCCGACGCCTCCGGCGGCCAGGGCTGACGTTCCCTGCCGGGGGCATGGGACGTGCGGGCCGGCGCGTCGAGCGGTCAGGACCGCTGCGCGGTGGCGCTGACCTTGTCCACGGCCGCGGCGACCGAGCTGCGGGTGGTGGCGGCCAGGCTGGTCTGCTCGTTCAGGGAGGCGGCCACCTCGCGCTGCGCGGTGGCCACGGCCCCGAGCCGGTCCGCCACGCCGCCGACCGCACCGGCCGCCGCGGCCGCGCCCGCGGTCACCTGCCCGACCGTCGTCTCGATCCGGCCGGTGGCCGCGGCGGTCTGCGCGGCCAGCTCCTTGACCTCGTTCGCGACGACGCCGAAGCCCTTGCCGGCCTCACCCGCGCGGGCGGCCTCGATGGTGGCGTTGAGCGCGAGCAGCTTCGTCTGGTCGGCGACGGCCTGGATCAGCCCGGCGACGGTGGCGATGTCGGAGATCGCGGACTCCAGTTCGCCGATGACCGCGCGGGCGTGGTTGGAGTCGCTCAGCGCCGCCTCGACGTCGCGTACCGCACCCTGCACGGTGGTGTTCATCCCGGCCAGCGCTGACTGGAACGACTCCATCGCCGAGCCGGCCTCGGCGCCCAGCCGCACTCCGGTCTCGGCCACGTCGGCGAGCACCGTCTCCAGCCGGCGGCCCAGCTGCTCGCTGCGGGCGACCTGCTCGGCGGCGTTGCCGGCGGCCTTCTCCTCGCGCCGGGTGGCGGATTCGGCGGCGGCCCGCAGCTTGTCCTCGTTCTCCGCGGCCAGCCGCTCGCGCTCAGCCTCTGCCTCCGCCTCGGCATGCGCGGCGA
Source organism: Dactylosporangium sp. NPDC000555 (assembly GCF_040300025.1). Classification (NCBI taxonomy): domain Bacteria; kingdom Bacillati; phylum Actinomycetota; class Actinomycetes; order Micromonosporales; family Micromonosporaceae; genus Dactylosporangium; species Dactylosporangium sp. NPDC000555. The sequence goes on from NZ_JBEPDB010000002.1 coordinate 29,171, forward strand.
AGCGCCAGTACGTCAGCTGCGTCAGGCACATCGCCAGCACGAACCCGGCGTGCATCAGCACGAACCAGACGGGGTGGTCGCGCGCCTGCGGGCTGGAGAACACCGTCTCCGGCATGCTCAGCCCGGTCACCAGGTGGTGTACGCCAACCAGCAGCACGCCCAGCGCGAACGGGATCCAGTCCTGATACAGGCTGACCAGCCCGATCACCACGAAGAAGTGGAAATGCAGGTCGGTGATGCCGTTGCCGGCGTGCACGAGCGCCATCGCGGCCAGCAACAAGCCGACCGAGACAGCGATCGAGCCGCCGCGGCGGGTCTGTGCGATCCCCGCGGCGATCGCGCTGAGCAGCACGCCGGCGTTGAACGACCAGATCAGCCACGCCGCGCCGTGCGCGTGCTGCCCGACCACGGCGTGGCCGTTGACCAGGCTGATCACCACGAGTGCCGGGATGTGCAGCCACAGCACGGCGGTCAGCGCCCGGTGCCGCGAGCGGAACGCGGCGTCGCTGAGCGTGACCTTCGGCATGAGCCAGGAGAGCGCTCCGGGCATGTTCGAGCTCCCTACGTACCGGTCGGAACTGATCGTTCCAATCGGCAGCGAAGGGCCGATCTGTAGCGTCGGCCGCGAGCGGTGCGCCCTTGTCCGGCGAACCGCGCGCCCAGCCACCGCTGCGATCGCCGGGCCGTTGCGATGGCGGCAGAGGGCCGCCGGGCGGGTGCCCGGGCGGCCCTCTGTGTTCGCCTGTGGCGGCCTCCTCAGCCGAAGTGCACCGGGGCGGCCTCGGCCGGTGCCGTGGCCGACGACGTGGTGCGGTCGGTCGTGGTGTTGCGGACCAGCGCGATGATCAGGATCGTCGCCACGGCCAGCAGGACGGCGCTCGCCGTGAAGGCCACGTTGTACCCGTGGATCGCCGCGTGCGCCTGCATGAGCTGGCCGGCCGCCGGACCGCGCGAGGCGGCCTCGACCGCGTGGCCGGTCACGTAGCCGGCGACCGCCGTGGTGAAGATGGTATTGAGCAGGGCCGTGCCCAGCGAGCCGCCGACCTGCTGGGTCGCGTTGACCATGGCGCTGGCCACGCCGGCGTCGTGGTTGGCCACGCCGGACAGCGCCAGGCTGCTCATCGGGACGAAGACCAGGCCCATGCCGAGGCTCATCGCGATGAACGACGGCAGGATGTCCGTCGCGTACGACGAGTCGAGGTCGAGCCGGGTCAGGTAGATCATCGACGCGGTGGCCAGGACGCCGCCGACCGACATCAGCAGCTTCGGGCCGGTGCGCGGCAGCAGCCGGGAGGCGATGACCGCGGCCGCGATGATGCCGCCCGAGAACGGCAGGTAGGCCACGCCGCTCCTCATCGCCGACCAGCCGAGCGTCTGCTGCAGGTAGAACGTCATGAACAGGAACATGCCGAGCATGCCCGCGCCGAGCAGGATCGAGACCAGGTAGGACGCGCCGCGGTTGCGGTCGAACAGCACGCGCAGCGGCAGCAGCGGGTGGGCGGTGCGCGACTCCCAGACCCCGAACGCGCCCAGGAGCACGACCGCCGAGGCCAGCCAGGTGATGGTGACGGCCGAGCTCCAGCCGTCGGTGGCCGCCTTGGTGAAGCCGTAGACCAGGGCCACCTGGCCCGCGGTCGCCAGCACCGCACCCGGGATGTCGTAGCGGGTGTCGCCCTGCGCCTTGCTCTCGCGCACCAGCGGGACGGCTGCGGCGAACGCGAGGACCGCGATGGGGATGTTCACCAGCAGGCACCAGCGCCAGTCCGCGTATTCGGTCAGCACGCCGCCGGCCAGCAGGCCGATGGCCGCGCCGCCGCCGGAGATGCCGCCGAACACGCCGAACGCCTTCGCGCGCTCCCTGGCCTCGGTGAACGTCACCGTGATCAGGGAGAGGGCGGCCGGGGCGAGCAGGGCGGCGAAGATGCCCTGCAGGCCGCGGGCGGCGAACAGGGTGCCGGCGTTGACCGCGGCGCCGCCCAGCGCCGACGCGCCGGCGAAGCCCAGCAGGCCGATGAGGAAGGTGCGCTTGCGGCCGAAGTAGTCGGCGATGCGCCCGCCGAGCAGCAGCAGGCCGCCGAAGGTGAGCGTGTAGGCGGTGACGATCCACTGCCGGTCGGCGGTGGAGATGTCCAGCGCCTTCTGGGCCGAGGGCAGCGCGATGTTCACGATCGTGCCGTCGAGCACCACCATGAGCTGCGCGACGGCGATGACGGCGAGGGCGAGCCAGCGCCGGGGATCAGGAGGAACGTCAGGAGATGATGTAACCGATATGTCGGGCGCGACGACCGCGTCGTTCGCCATGTGCCAGCCTCCAGGGCATGGGGAACTTTCCGTCCGCACACTACGGACGGGGTACGACACTTTTCTGATTCGTTCGGGTGCCGCCGGGCGCCAGGCGCGGCGTCAGCAGCCCTGCCGCAGGATCGGCAGCAGGACGCCGTCGACCAGTCGCGCGACGAAGGCGTCGTCGAACGGGCCGGTCCGCCACAGCCGCCGGCTCATTACCATGGCGTGCAGCACCTCGTGCAGCAGCTCGGCGCTGGCGCCCTCGGGCAGCTCGCCGCGCTCGACCGCACGCTTGATCATCGACTCGTACATGTCGTGCTTGGTCTCGTAGACGCAGCGGTACATGACCTCGGACAGCTCCGCGTTGTGCGTGGCCGCCGTCAGAAGCCCCGTGATGATCGCCCCGTCCGCCCCGGCGGCCACCTCGCACACGGTGGTCAGCTGGGCGTTCAGGTCGCCACGCAGCGAGCCGGTGTCGGGCGGTTCGGCGCGCCCGCCGTAGCGGTGCTCGATCGCCTCCATCACCAGCTCGGGCTTGTTGGGCCAGCCCCGGTAGATGGTCGCCTTGCTGGCGCGGGCCCGCGCCGCAACGGCGTCCATCGACATCCGGTCGTAGCCCACCTCGCTGAGCAGCTCGAAGACCGCTTCGCAGATCGCCTCGCGACGGTCCGGTTTGGTCGGCGTCGCCATGGTGACCTCCTTCCGCGGCAGGTGTACGGAACCGTTCCGTCTCGAAACTAGCTCAGTCCGGGATGTGAAACGAAACGGTTCCGTATTCCCGCTCTGTGAGGGGCGCCACACCGAGTGATGTAAGAAGTTGCACTGCACGGGGCAGGTTTCGGCGGTACTACCCGGGTCCGCTCCGTCCTATCGTCAGGTCCATGACTGAGCTGTCGACCGAGCGGTACATGTGGTCGCTCTACGAGCCCGTGCACGCCATCACCTACTTCGCCCCGCAGACGCGGCAGGCGTTCGAGGAGGCGGGCCTGCGCGGGTTCTGGCGCGCGTACTTCGCCGGCCGCAGCGCTCCGCTCGGCGCCGTCGGCCCCGCGCCGGTCATCGCCGCGTTCTACGGCTTCGCCCCCAGCATGGTCACCCAGGCCCTGCCCGACATCTGGACCCGCATCACCCCGCAGGCGGCGCTGGAGGCCCGCCGCTCGGGCGCGCGCCGGGTGCTGGAAGACGCCGCCGAGGGCTTGGAGGGCGTCGAGGAGGCCGCCGCCCTGCTCAGGCAGGCCGCTCAGGAGGCCGAGTGCTACGGCCGGGTGCTCGGCGCCGCCAACGCCGCGCTCCCGTGGCCGGAGGACCCGTTCGACGTGCTGTGGCAGGCCTCCACCGTGCTGCGCGAGCACCGCGGCGACGGGCACGTCGCGGCGCTGCTGGTCGAGGGCATCGAGGGCTGCGAGTCGATGGTCTGGCGGATCGCGGTGAACAACGGGCGCGGGCGCGACATGGGGCAGGCGGGCCGCGGCTGGAGCGACGAGGAGTGGGAGGACGCCCGCCAGCGGCTGCGCCAGCGGGGCTACCTCGACGGCGAGGGCGGGGCGACGGAGAAGGCGATCGCCGCATACCGCATGATCGAGGAAATCACCGATCAGCTGGCCGCTCGCCCGTGGCAGGCCCTCGGACCCGACGCGACCGAGCGGTGCGCCAAGCTGCTCCGCCCGATCGCGGCCCGGGCCTTCGAGGTGCTGACCTACTACCCGACCTGGATCGGTCTTCCTACGCCAGCTCGGGATGCTTCTTGAGATAGGCGGCGATGAACGGGCACTGCGCGACGATCTGCAGCCCCCGGTCCTTGGCCAGCGTCAGCGCGCCACCGGCCAGCCGGCTGCCCACGCCCTTGCCCTCGAACCGCGGCTCGACCTCGGTGTGCGTGAAGACGAGCCGCTCCGGCTCGCCGGCGTCGGCGGGGTGCAGGCGGTAATACGCCGCCCCCGCCGACTCGCCGTCGACCTGGATCTCGAACCGGTGCTGCTCCGCGTTGTCAACGACCTCGAAGTCCACTCAGGACGCCTCTCCCCGAACGTCCGCATGCGCCGCGGGGATGCTGCCGAGCCGACCGGCCTGGTAGTCCTCGAACGCCTGCACGACCTCGGCCTTGGTGTTCATGACGAACGGACCATACGCCACGACGGGCTCCCGGATCGGCTGTCCGCCCAGGAACAGGACGTCCATCGCCGGGTGCTGCGGGTCCTGCTTCGCGTCGGCGCTCACCGTGATGCTGTCCCCGTCCCCGAACACGGCCAGCTGCCCGCTGTCCAGCGGACGCCCCTTCGCCCCGACGGTGCCGTTGCCGGCCAGCACGTACGCCAGCGCGTTGAAGTCCTTGCGCCACGGCAGCGTCAGCGAGGCGCCGGGGGAGATGGTGGCGTGCACGAGGGTGATCGGCGTGTAGGTGATGCCGGGGCCGGCGTGCCCGTCGAGCTCGCCCGCGATGACCCGCAGCAGGGCGCCCCCGTCGGGCGAGGTCAGCAGCGACACCTGCCGGCCGCGGATGTCCTGGTAGCGCGGCTGGGCGAACTTGTCGGCCCGCGGCAGGTTCACCCACAGCTGGATGCCGTGGAACAGCCCGCCGCTGACCACCAGGTGCTCCGGCGGCGTCTCGATGTGCAGCAGACCGCTTCCTGCAGTCATCCATTGAGTGTCGCCGTTGGTGATGACGCCACCGCCGCCGTTGGAGTCCTGGTGGACGAACTCGCCGTCGATGATGTAGGTGACGGTCTCGAAGCCGCGGTGCGGGTGCCACGGGGTGCCCTTGGGCTCGCCCGGCCCGTAGTCCACCTCGCCCATCTGGTCCATGTGGATGAACGGGTCGAGCGTGCGCAGGTCCACGCCGGCGAAGGCGCGCCGGACCGGGAAGCCCTCGCCCTCATAGCCCTTCGGCGCCGTGGTCACGGAGACCACCGGCCGCGGCCGCGCCGCGACGGGGTCGGGCGTGGACACGCGCGGGAGCGCGAGAACGTTTTCGACGGTGATCGCGGGCATTGGAGCCTCCAGTGGTGCGTTTGCCGGCTGAACTTGTCGCCTGCAGCAACAGTACTTGCCAAGCAAGTATTCCGCAAGTCAACAATCTCCACCGCCGGCAAGGTCAGTCGAGGAGCGCGATCGGACTTATACCCCTACAGGCGAAAAGTCCGATATGTCTGGCGCGTCAGCGCCGGATATATCGGATGTCAGGCGAGGCCCGCGGTGAATGAGGTAGCGCGAGGATCAGGCGCGCGGCGGCGCGGTGCTCGCGCGGACGATCAGCTCCGCCGGCAGGCACAGGTGCTCCGCCGGGCCCGGCGTGCCCGCCTTCGCCGCCTCGATGGCCTGGGTCAGCGCCGCCGCGGCGGCATGGCCCTTCGCGTGGATGTCCTGGCGCACGGTCGTCAGCGGCGGGCGCATCCGGGCCGCCGCCGGGCTGTCGTCGAAGCCGACCACCGACAGGTCCTCCGGCACGCTCAGACCCGCGTCCACCGCCGCCGACACGACGCCCTGGGCCAGGGCGTCCGAGAAGCACAGGATCGCCGTCGGCGGCTCGGGGGCGGACAGCAGCAGGCGGGCCGCCTGGTAGCCGGACTCGGGGTCGCCGTGCGGCTCGCGGGCGATCGCGGGGGACACGCCGGCCGGGGTCAGCGCGTCCAGCCAGCCGGACAGGCGTTGCGAGCCGACGTAGCCGTCGATCATGTCGCCGGGGCTGACCATGCCGTGGCGGCCGCGGACGCCGGAAGTGACGATGCCGACGCGGCGGTGGCCGAGGTCGACGAGGTGCTGGGCGGCGGTGCGGGCGCCCGCGCGGTCGGCGACGTTGACGGCCGGCACGCCGTCGGCCGGGACCTGGTCGATGAAGACGAGCGGCATCTTGCGGCGCAGCAGCCAGTCCACGGCCGTGGACTCGGGGTCGCAGGAATACACCAGCGCACCGTCCATCGCCACGTCGCGGGCCGGGACGACGCCGCCCGCGGTGTCGGTGCTCAGCAGCGTCAGGCCCAGGCCGGTCGGGGCGAGCTCGTCGGCGATCGCGCCGAGGAAGGTGGTGGCGACCTCGTCGGCGAAGGCGCCGCTCAGCGACTCGGTGAGCAGGATGCCCACGGCGCCGGTGCTGCCCCGGGCCAGGGCCCTGGCGGCCGGGTCGGGCCCTACGTAGCCGAGCTCGTCCGCGATCGCCAGGATCCGGTCGCGCAACGTGGGTGAGAGCTGGTCGGGGCGGGAGAACGCATTGGAGACCGTCATCCTGCTCACGCCGACCCGGTCGGCGATCGTCTGCAGGGTCACCCTCCCCACCGCAACGCCTCCCATGTCGTCGGTTCTCCCCTCGAGACCTTAACGCGCCAGCTTTGAGCGCACCGCCGGGGCGGGGGCGACGGCCTCCGCCGCGCGGCGCAGGGTCGCGGCCAGGGCCGTTCGAGTGCGGTACCCCCGGGGTGGGCTCACCGGCGCATCGTGGTCGACGACCGGGGCGTTCGGCAGGGCGCTCGCGTACTCGAAGCGCTCGCCGTTCCATCTGCTGCCGAACTGCTCCGACAGCGCCGACTGCGACACGACCATGGCGAACGGGAACGTGCTCATCGGGATCTCCGTCTGTACCGGTACAGCTTGTATACCGGTACAGTAAACGGCAGCGCTGTACCGGTCAAGTCTATATCGGTAAAGAGACGGGAAGTCCGGGGAGGGGATGGGCGCGCGGCGAGGGCCGGTACAGGGCAGAGGTACCGCCCCTCGCCGCGCGCGCGGGACGCCGGCCTCAGAGGGGGTGGCGGGTGAAGGCCGGGCGTCCACGTGGGAACGCGCTGACCATAGCCATCCGCCGGGTGTCCGTTCCAGCGGGAACGGCCCAGTTAAGGCACTTCTAATCGAGACTTGTTCCGGCGCTATGCACGCCCGTCCGTCTGGGCCTTCCCGCGGCGCGAGCGCCGCTCGTTGGGCTCGCGCGACAGCCGGCCGACCAGCCATCGGCTCGTCGGCGGCGCCTCTTGCGGTGCGGGATCGGCGTCCGCCATGACGATCACCACGCTGGCCCCGCCGAGGGCGCCGGTGCCGATGTTGACGGTGCCGTTGCCCGCGATCGCGACCCGGCGCACGATGTCCAGCCCGAGGCCGGTCGAGCCCTGGTCGCTCTCGCCGCGCTGCAGGGCCCGCTCCGGGTCGGGGATGCCGGGGCCGCCGTCCTCGACGCGCAGCACCACGTAACCGTCCCCGCGCCGGGTCACCGCCACCTCGAACGGCACGCCCTGCGGCGTGTACCGGATGACGTTGCCGATCAGCGCGTCCAGCGCCGCGGCCAGCTCGCTCTTGGGCACCGTGACCGGGGCCGGCTGGTCGACGCCGAGCGCCTTGCACTCGCGCTCCTGGTCGCTGGCGACCGCGGACCAGAACATCATCCGGTCCCGCACGATCTCGGCCACGTCGCAGCCCTCCTCGCCGGTCGAGGCGGCGGCGCCGTCGGCCCGCTCGCCGCGGTCCGGGGTGGGGGAGTGCGCGTCGATCGGCTCGCGCATCGCCCGGATCAGCTTGTCGATCTCGACCTCGAGCGCGGCGATCGCGTCGCGGATGCGCTCGGCGTCCTGGGAGTCGTCGAGCGTCTCCGCGTCCAGCCGCAGCGCGGTCAGCGGGGTGCGCAGCCGGTGCGACAGGTCGGCGACCAGCTCGCGCTCGTTGGACAGCAGCGCCATGATCCGGTCGGCCATGACGTTGAGCGCGAAGCTCGCCTCGGACAGCTCCCGGGGGCCCTGCGGATCGATGCGTACGTCGAGATACCCCTCGCTGAGCGCACCCGCGGCCCCGGCCAGCTGCCGCGCCGACAGGATGATCCTCGCCGCCAGCCGGTCGGCGACCCAGACCGAGGCGATGACCAGGCCGAGCGCGACCGCGCCGAGCGCCCACCACGCGCCGCTGACCCCGTTCTCCAGCTCGGCGGTCGGGATGAACACCTCGACCACGGCGGTGTGCCCGGAGCCGAGGTCGACCGGCTCCAGGTACGACTCGCCGCCGGGCACGTCGGCGATGACCGGCGCGGCCTGGTCGGCGGCGCGGCTGAGGTCGCCGGGCGCGGCATGGCCGGTGCCGATCTCGGTGCCGTCGTCGTCGAGGTTGTGCACGGCGACGCGCGTGACCGCCGGGCCGCCGGTGCTGGCGATCGCCCGCTCGATGCTCAGCGGGTCGGTGGTCACGGTGAGGACCGCCACGACCACGGCGGTCTGGCGTTCGGCGTCGGCGAGCGCGCGTTCGCGGGCGAGCTGCTGGACGACGAGACCCAGTGGGACCAGGAAGGCGAGCGCCACCATCGTGGTGACCGCCGCGGAGACGTAGGCGAGGGTCCGCCTCAGCCCGGGGCTGCGAACCTGAAGCCCACGCCCCGCACGGTGTGCAGGTATTTGGGCGCTGACGCGCTCTCGCCAAGTTTCCGGCGTAGCCAGTACAGATGCACGTCGATCGTCTGGTCCTCGCCCACTGAGGGTTGCCGCCATACCTCCTCCAACAGCTCACGGCGTGAGACCACCCGGCCGGGTCGGGCGGCGAGGTACGCCAGCAGGTCGAACTCCTTGCGGGTCAGGGTCAGCGGCTCGCCGTGCAGATATGCCTGGCGCTGGCCGATGTCCACCCGCAAGCCTCCCACCTCGATGGCGGTGGGCTCCTCGCGGCTCGCCCGTCCGGTGCGGCGCAGCACAGAGGTCATCCGGGCGTCCAGGTGGGCCGAGGTGAACGGCTTGATCATGTAGTCGTCGGCGCCCGCCTTGAGTAGCCGGACGATCTCCGCCTCGTCGTCGCGGGCGGTGGCGATGATGATGGGTGTGTCCGCGATGCCGCGCAGCATGCGCAGCGCGTCGGCGCCGTCCAGGTCGGGCAGTCCGAGATCGAGCACGACCAGGTCGGGGGTCTCGGCGGCGAAGCGGCGCAGCGCCTCCAGGGCCGTGCCGACCGCGTGCACCGTGTGACCCCGGTCGGTCAGGGAGCGCAGCAGGGCGCCCCGCACGACATGGTCGTCCTCAACCAGCAGCACCGTGGCCATGCGAAGAAGGTACTGCCTGTGGCAAGCCCGGGTCCCGTCGGTCGATGGATGAATCCGACATGTCCGTTCTTTCGTTCACGGTCATCGCAGCGGGAGCTCCACGCGCAGGCTGGTGCCCGCCCCGCGCGGGCTGTGGAGCACGATCCGGCCGCCCAGCGCCTCGACGCGGTCCTTGAGGCCGACCAGGCCGGTGCCGCGGACGAAGTCGGCGCCGCCGACGCCGTCGTCGCGGACCGCGAGGCGTAGCACGGCGCCGGCCTCGACGGTGACGGTGGCGGCCGACGCGTGCGCGTGTTTGGCCGCGTTGGTCAGCGCCTCGGCGACGACGTAGTACGCGCTGACCTCGACCTGCTCGGGCAGCCGCCGCTCCGCGCGCATGTCGAGGTCGACCGGGATCGGCGAGCGGCGGGCAAGGGAGCGCAGCGCCGGGCCGAGACCGCCTTCGGACAGGATGGCCGGGTGGATACCGCGCGAGATCTCGCGGAGCTCGTCCAGGGCGCCAGCCGCCCCGGTGACGGCGCGGTCGAGTTCGGTGGCGAGCGCGTCGAGCTCCGGTGGCAGCGCCGCCTGCGCCGCGCGCAGTTGCAGCGCCAGCGCGACCAGCCGCTGCTGGGCGCCGTCGTGCAGGTCCCGCTCGATGCGCCGGCGGATCTGGTCGGCGGTGGCGACGAGCCGCGCGCGGGAGGTGGTGAGTTCGGCCCGGCTCTCGGCGTTGGCGATCGCGGTCGCGATGAGCTCGGTGAAGTCGGCCAGCCGTTGTTCGGTGTCCTGGGGCAGCCGTTCGCGGCGAGACCCGACGTCCATGGCGCCCCAGACCCGGCCCTCGACCAGGATCGGGCTGGCGACCGCGGAGCACAGCCCCGGGAGGGTGGCGTCGAGCAGGCTGTGCGACGCGGGGTCGTCCACGTCGCGGCGAGCCGCGCGGCCGGTGGCCTGGACCGCCGCCATGGCCGAGCCGGGACAGGGCTTGCCGCGCGCCCCCGGCCGGCTGCACTCGAACCCGTAGTCTCCCATCATCGTGGCGTCCCCGTCGGGCTCGAACCGCGCGATCGCCGTTCCGTCGGCGTCGAAGAGCGTGGCGACCTCCTCGGCCACCCTGGCGAACATGGGATCTGGGCCCACCCCGCGGGCGACCAGGGTCGCCACCCGCCGCAACGCCGCCTGCTCGTCGGCGATCCGGCGGAACTCGGCGTACAGCTGGGCGTTGTCGAGGGAGACGGCGAGCTGTCCGGCGATGAGCTTGACACCGTCGAGCCGTTCGGTCGTGAAGGCGCCGCGGATGAGCCGGTTCTCCAGCAGCAGCATCGCCTGCAGCGTGCCGCGGCTGAGGATGGGCACGGCCAGCAGCGAGCAGCAGGTGACGCCGGTGAAGTAGGGGTCGCGGGCGAAGCGGTCGTCGCGGGTGGCGTCGGGCACGACGAGCGGTTCGCGCATTCGCTGGGCGTATCGCAGCACGGACATCGGGACCACGGGTTCTTGGCCCGTTGCGCGGAGCCGGGCGATGCCGCCGCTGCCCGGGGCCGGCAGCAGCCAGTGTTGCCGATCGTCGCTCCACAGCGGCAGGTGGACGGCGGTGGCGCCGGTCATCGCGCTGAGCAACTGGGCCACGCGGGTGTGCAGCCGTTCGATGCTGGTCTCGGAGCTCAGCGCCTGCGACGCGGACAGGATGCCGAGCAGGTCGAGCGTGCCGGTGGCGACGGTGGCCCGTTGATGCCGCGCGTCATCGGGCTGGCCGCCGCTAGGGTCGCCGCCCGGCGCGGTGGTCGCGTCGGGCTCCGGCCGCAGGGTCGGGTAGGCGCGGTCGAGTTGGCGGACTTTCGCGGTCGCGCCCCAGGCGAGATAGTTCTCGCGCGCTTCCATGAGCAGGCTGTAGCCGCCGTGTTCGAGGCCATGGGCGAGATAGAAGCGGGCTGCGCGTTCCGTGATCAGGGCCCGGTGCCAGGGCCGCTGGCGCTGGGCGGCCTCGCGCCGGGCGGCGTCGAAGGCGAGGGCGGCGGCGCGGAAGTCGCCGACCGCCCAGGCCCGCTCGGCCTCGAGCAGCCGTAGCAGGGGCTGGAAGTTCGCCGGCGCGTCCGCGGCGCGGGCGGCCAGCCACCGCGTCATCTCGTCCAGTTCCGACAGCGGATCGTCGCGTTCGTCATCGTGGCTGTCCCGGGCCTGCGCGGCGAGGGCCAGCCCGCGCAGCAGGTGGGCCAGGGCGGTCGGGTACAGGCCCAGCGCGGTCGGCAGCAGCGGCATCGCCGCCGCGGCGTGCCGGGCCAGGGCGACCGGGTCATCGAGGATGGCGGCGGAGAGCGCACGGTTGACATGTGCGTGGAACCGCGCGAACGGGTCGACGTGACCGTCGGCTGCCGCCCCGTCGGCTGCCGCCGCACCTTCGCCGCGCAGCACGCCGGCCAGCCATCGGTAGCTCTCCAGCCACTGACCGACCCGCTCGCTGCCGGTACGCCGCACGAAGGTCAACCCTGTCTCCACCTCGGCGACGAAGCTGTCCAGGGTCGGCGTGCTGTCCAGCAGGCCGACCGCGACCGTGTAGTAGGTGTAGGCGGCGCGGCCCAGGTCACCCGCCGCGATCAGCCCCTCCCGGGCACGCAGGCCCGCTCGGACAGCGTTTTCGACCGGCTCGAACCAGCAACAGGAGTAGGCGAACCGGTAGCCCGTCTGCGATGTGTCGGGCTCGTAGCCACGGGCCTCGGCCAGCGCCAGGCTCCGCCGCAACGCCCGATACCCGGCACCGTAGTCGCCCAGCATCACGACCTCGGAAGCGACGTGGCTGGCGGTCGCGAGCAGGGTGGGGCACAGGCCGTGATTGAGCCAGATCTCCAGCGCTTCCAGGCTCAGCCAGCGGCACAAGGCGAAGTCAGGGGCGACGTAGGCCGCCGGCAGGATCGTGTTGAGCAGACGGGCCGTGGCGAGCAGCGTCGGATCGGTGATCTCGGGGCCCATCTCGTCGCTGCTGTCGGTGTCGTCCAGCCACCGGTGCAGTTGACGGAGCGAATGATCCAACCGGTGGTCGAGCTCGGCCTGGAGCCGGTCCGCCGCCGGCACGGTGACCCCGAGCTCCCGCAGCGACTCGATACCGAGCCCGATAGCCTCGGCAATCCGGTTGCGGTGGGTCAGGCTGCGTATTTGCACCACCGTGGCGTCGACTCGATCGGTGGCGTCGGTACACAACCCCGTGATCGTCTGGTACTCCTCGTCCGCCTCGTCCAGGCGGCCCAGGCCGTACAGTGCGGCGTGCCGGCCGGTGTGCACCTCGATCAGCGTGGCGGTCTCACCCGGGTCGATGAGCTGCAGCGCCGCGGCCAGCAGCGCGTTCACCAGTGCGTGGTCCCCGACCAACGCCGCCTGATCGACCGCGCGCCGCAACAGTCGCACCACCCGGCGCCGCTCCGCCGGGTCGCGGACCGCGTCGACCACCGGCAGGTACTGCTCCGCCGCGACCGCGAACCACTTCGGCACCTCGGCCAGCCGCCGCGCCATGGCCAGCTGCAGGCCGCGGCGCCGCTGCCGGTCCAGCCCGTGCAGGACGGCCTCGCGGATCCGGTCGTGGCGAAACCGCACCGCCTCCCGCGCTCCGGCCTCCACCAGCAGCAGGCCCTCGTCGAGGGCGGGCGCCAGCCGCTGTTCCACCACGTTCGCCGGCACGGCGGTCGCGGTCCCCAGCAGGCGCAGCTCGGCTCGCCCGCCAAGGCACGCCATCGCCTCCACCAGCTGCCACGACGGCGCCGGGACGGACTCAACCCGCGCCCCCGGCAACCCGGCCACCTCCGGCCGGCCCAGGTACGCGCGCACGGCCGCCGCGTCCCACCGCCATCCGCCGGCCGCCGCCGTCAGCGCGCCGTCGCGGCGCAGGGCGTTGAGCAGCTCCACCGTCTCATACGGGTTCCCGGACGTATGCGGACTGATCATCCCGGCCAGGTCCGCCGCCGCGGTCTTGTCCGCGTGCAGCATCTCGGCAACCATGGTGGCAAGATGCGCCACCGGCAGGTTGCCCAGCCGCAGGTGCCGCACCGCGGGCTGTTCCCGCCACCGCGGCAGCGCCGCCGCCAGCGAATGGGCCGTGTCCGCGTCGCCCTCACGGTAGACACCCACCAGCAACAGACCTTCGATCGACTCCTCGCTGAGCACCACATCGACGAAGCCCAGCGGCGTGCGACCCGCCCACTGCAGGTCGTCGACGAACACCACCACCGGCCGTTGCGGCGAGGCGATCGCGCGCAGCACCTGTATCGCCGCGCGCTGCGTGCGCACCTGCGCGGTCAGCGGATCGCCCGGATGCGGCGGCACCTCGAGCAGCGCCGCGAACTCCGGCACCACCGCGGTCAGCAGGCCCGCGTTCGGGCCGACCGCCGTCAGGATCCGCTCGCGTATCCTGGCCAGCTCACACTCCGGCTCGGCGAGCAGCAGCCGGCCCAACGCGCGGAACACCTGATGCATCGCGTCGAACTCCAGATCCCGCCGGCACTGGTCGAACTTGCCCACGAGGAACCAGCCGTCCCGGCGCGTCACCACCGGCCGCAGCTCGTCGACGAGCGCTGTCTTGCCCACTCCCGCCGCTCCGCCAATGAGCACCCCGCGACACCGGCCCGCCAGCGCGTCCTCGAACGCCGCGCGCAGCGCCGCCACCTCCGCGTCGCGGCCAGCCAGCCGCGACGGCGGCGACAACCGCGGCGGAACGTCGCGCTCACCCACCCGCAGCTCGGCACCCGCCCGCGGACCCGCGTCGCGCAACCGCTCGAGGTCGTGGAGCACGCCGTCGGCGGTCTGGTAGCGGTTGTCCGGCTCCTTCTCCAGCAGGTGCATGATGATGTCGGACAACGGCCCCGGCACGGCCGGGTTGACCGCCGCCGGCGGCACCGGCACCCGAGCCAGATGGTCGTGCGTGAGCCGCAACGGGTCGCCGGAACCGAACGGCGGCGCGCCCGTCGCCAGCTCGTACAGCGTCGCGCCCAACGAGTACAGGTCGGCCCGTTGGTCCACCGGCCGGCCGGTGCGGCCGGTCTGCTCCGGCGCCAGGTACGCCAGCGTGCCGACGATCTCGGTGTGATGGGTGAACTCGGGACGAATCTCGGCCAGCGACGTCGCCAACGCGAAGTCCACGAGGCACGGCACGCCGTCGCGGGAGATCACGACGTTCGCCGGGGCGATGTCCCGGTGCAGCACGCCCCGCCGGTGCATCCCCGCCACCGCCCGGGCCAGCTCCACCGCCAGCCCGATCAGATCACCGAACGCCAGCGGCTTGGCCAGCCCGGCGAGGGTCGTGTCACCGGCATCCGCCAACACGATAGACCCCGCATACCGCGGCGCCTCCACCAGCCGCGCCACGCCGTCGACGCCGCGCAACCGCTCGAGGATCGTCAGCTCGTGCCGTAGGCGCCGCGAAGCATTCGGCCCCAATGGCTCCTTGCGCACAACGGCGCTCCCGGCCGAGGCGAGGCGGGCGACACGCGTCCGTTCGCTCTCATGGACTATCTCGCCGCGCCACATCTCGCCTCGCCGGCCCTCATCCGACAAGTCCCTACACGCTGCCGGACACGCCTCATGTCCTACCTACACCTATTTGCGCGCAACGGCGAGCGGCACGGTCGGCCGGGAGAAGCCGAAGCCTCCTCGCGGCTCGGCCAGCTGGCGGAGTTCCTGCCGTCATGACGATGCGGCCGCGATGGCGAGCAGGCCGCCGACGCCCGGGCCCCGGCCGTGGTCCCGCGTACGACACTGGCCTCATGACTGTTCGAGTTGAGCGCCGCGACGCGGTGTGGACCGTCGTGCTGGACCGGCCGGAGACCCGCAACGCCGTGGACCGGCCGACGGCCGAGGCCCTCGCGGAGGCGTTCCGCGCCTTCGACGCCGACCCCGCCGCGGCCGTCGCCGTGCTCTGGGGCGCCGGGGGTACCTTCTGCTCGGGCGCCGACCTCAAGGCGGTTGCCGGCGGGCGGGGCAACCGCGTCGAGCCCGACGGCGACGGGCCGCTCGGGCCGACCCGGATGCGGCTGGGCAAGCCGGTGATCGCGGCCGTGTCCGGGCACGCCGTCGCCGGCGGCCTGGAGCTGGCGATCTGGTGCGACCTGCGGGTCGTGGAGGAGGACGCGGTCTTTGGCGTGTACTGCCGGCGCTGGGGCGTCCCGCTCGTCGACGGCGGCAGCGTGCGGCTGCCCCGGCTGATCGGCACCGGCCGGGCCCTCGACCTCATCCTGACCGGCCGGCCCGTCGACGCCGCCGAGGCGCACCGCATCGGCCTCGCCGACCGGGTCGTGCCCGCCGGCACCGCGCGCGCCGCGGCCGAGGAGCTCGCCGCGCAGCTGGCCGCCCTGCCCCAGGTCTGCCTGCGCAACGACCGCCTGTCGGTGTACGACTCCCTCGGTCGCGACATCGAGGACGGCCTGGCGGTCGAGTACCGCCACGGCGCGGACTCTCTGGCCCGCGGCGCGCGCGAGGGCGCGGCCCGGTTCGCGGCCGGCGAGGGGCGCCACGGCGCTGGATTAGGCTGATCGGCGTGGTGGACACGACTGACATCAAGGCGGCCGCGGCGCGCATCGGCGGCCACATCCGGCACACCCCGTCGTACGAGGTGCGCCCGGGCCTGTCGTTCAAGCTGGAACTGCTGCAGCACAGCGGGTCGTTCAAGGCGCGCGGCGCGTTCAACCGGATCCTCGCCGCGGCCGAGGCGGGCGCGCTGCCCGAGGCCGGGGTCGTGGTCGCGTCCGGTGGCAACGCCGGACTCGGCGTCGCCTACGCGGCCGCCCGGCTCGGGGTGCGGGCCGAGGTCTTCGTGCCGCTCACCGCGCCCGCGACGAAGGTGGCGAAGCTGCGCGGGTACGGGGCGGAGGTGCACCAGCACGGCCGGGAGTACGCCGAGGCGAACGCCGCGTCGGCGATCCGCGTCGCGGAGACCGGCGCGCTGCTCGTGCACGCCTACGACCAGCCCGAGATCGTCGCCGGGCAGGGCACCCTCGGGCTGGAGCTGCCGGCCGCCGACACGGTGCTCGTCGCGGTCGGCGGCGGCGGGCTCGTCGGTGGGATCGCGGCCGCGGCCGGCGACCGGGCGCGGATCGTGGCCGTCGAGCCGGCCGGCGCCCCGACCCTGCACGCCGCGCTCGCCGCCGGCCGGCCGGTGGACGTGCCCGTCGACAGCGTCGCCGCGGACTCTCTCGGCGCCCGGCGGATCGGCACGATCGCGTTCGATCTCGCCGTACGCCACCGGGTGGAAAGCCTGCTCGTGTCCGACGAGGCGATCGTCGAGGCCCGCCGCCGGCTGTGGCACGAGCACCGCCTGGCCGTGGAGCACGGCGCCGCGACGGCCTTCGCCGGGCTCGGCCTCGTCGAGGACCCCGGCACGGCCGTGGTCGTGCTGTGCGGGGCGAACACCGACCCCGCGACCCTGTAGCCGAGCCGGCCCTGCGCAATCTCACCTCGAAGCGGGGCGCCGCGCGGCGCCGCGTGGTAGACCTTTGGAGGGACTGCCTGTTGGAGGGCTGAACCGATGATCGTCAAGGCTGACGTGTGCATCGTGGGCGGCGGGCCGGCCGGGCTGGTCCTGGCGTTGCTGCTGGGCCGCCGGGGCGTGGACGCCGTGGTGCTGGAGAAGCACGAGACGTTTCTGCGCGACTTCCGCGGGGACACCGTGCATCCCTCGACGCTGCAGCTCATGGACGAGCTCGGCCTTGGCGAGGAGCTGGAGCGCCTGCCGCACCGGATCCTGCGCCAAATCCAGATCACGTACGACGGCGGGACGTTCCGGCCGGTCGACTTCGCGCGGCTGCGGGCGCCGCACCCGTACGTGATGATGCTGCCGCAGTCGGACTTCCTGGAGCTGCTGGCCGAGCACGGCAACTTCGCCCTCTATCGCGGCGCCGACGTCGTCGAGGTGCGCCGCCGGGACCGCCGGGTGGTCGGGGTGACTGCCCGGACCGCGCAGGGCCCGGTCACGGTGGACGCCCCGCTGACCGTCGCCTGTGACGGGAGACATTCGACGGTACGCCGGGAGCTCGGCCTCAAGTCGAAGGTCTTCGGCGCACCGATGGACGTGCTGTGGTTCCGGCTGCCCCGTGAGCCCGGCGACCCCGAGGGCCTGGCCGGCCGCGTCGACGAGGGCCGCCTGTTCATCGGCATCGACCGCGGCGACTACTGGCAGATGGGCTTCGTGGTGCCCAAGGGCGGCGACGAGCAGGTCCGCGCGGCCGGCCTGCCCGCGTTCCGGGCGGCGATCGCGGACAGCGTGCCCTATCTGGCCGGCCGCGTCGCCGACATCCAGGACTGGGACCAGGTGCGGACGCTGACCGTGCGAATGGACCGGCTCTTCCGCTGGCACGTCCCCGGCGCCCTGCTGATCGGCGACGCCGCGCACGCGATGTCCCCGGTCGGCGGCGTGGGCATCAACCTGGCGATCCAGGACGCTGTCGCCGCGGCCCGGGTCATCGGCGCGGCGTTCGAGCGGGGCCGCCCGCCGACGGAGCGGGAGCTGGCGACGGTACAGCGGCGCCGGTCGCTGCCGACCGCCGGCACCCAGCTGGTCCAGCGTGCCCTGCAGCGGGGCATGCTGTCCGACGCGCTGACCGGGCACCCGACGACCCCGCCGCTGCCGGTGCGCCTGCTGGACCGCTACCCGACGCTGGGCGCGATCCCGGCCCGGGTCATCGGGGTCGGTCTGCGCCCCGAGCACGTCTGAGCGGGTCACCGGGCGACGGGGTGGTGCGTTGCACCTGCGCCTGGATCTCGACGCGGGAGCGCCTGGCCGACGGCAGGTAGATCTCCTCGGCCACGTTCATCAGGCCGCCGCCGAGGCCACGCCGGCGGATGCGGCGGGCCAGCAGCACACAGGAGCCGAGGATGACCGCCAGCACGGCGCCGACGAACAGCATTGCCCGTAGACCGTCCACGGCGACCAGGCTACGGCAGGACGGGTGCCGGAGACGGCCGGCGACGACGTCCCGGGCCGTTGTCCAGAGCGACCGTGGACGGCGGGCGGTTCAGCGGCGGACGTAACGGCGCCGGCGCGCACCGAAGCGGCCGGCCGTCCAGGCGCCCGCGCCGGCCATGTGCAGGGCGATGCACAGGAAGCCGGCCAGGCTCAGCGTCCCGACGTCGAGAACCGGGCCGGTGCCGGCGCCGAGCAGGTCGATCAGCAGGGCGACCGCGAACAGGATCGCGGCGATCACAGCGAACATGTCAGCCTCCGGGGAGCGGCGATGCGTTGAGCGCTGTCTACCCAATGGCGGCGAAAGCTACTCGATGCCCAGCAGGTCGTGCAGGCCGGACCGGCCCGCCGGGGTGACCTTCACGGCCCGGCCGGTGCCGACGCGCACCACCCAGCCCTGCGCCATGAACCGCTCGCACAGCCGGGCGCCGGCCACGCCGGCGAGGTGGGGGCGGCGCTCGGTCCAGTCCAGGCAGCCGCGGGCGAGCGGGCGGCGCTGGCGCCGCAGCCCCGCCGGGTCGATGCCGGCCTCGGCGGTCAGCCAGGCCAGGCCCCGGTCGGTCAGCGCGAAGCCGGCGCGCTGGTCGAGCAGGCCGCGCGCGGTCATCGCGTCGGTCACCGCGACGCCGAGTTCGCCGGCGAGGTGGTCGTAGCAGGTCCGGGCGCGTCGCATGGCCGCGGCCGCGGTCGCCTGACGCAGCCCGCTCGCCGGCGTGCGGGCCGGCTCGAGGTGCGCGGAGAGGTCCTCGATGAGGTGCGCGACGGAGGCGTCGGCGAGCCGGACGTACCGGTGGCGGCCCTGACGCTCCTCGGCGAGCAGCCCGCCGCCGATCAGCCGGTGCAGGTGCTCGGTCGCGGTGGAGCGCGCGACGCCGGCGTGCGCGGCCAGCTCGCCCGCGGTCCAGGCGCGCCCGTCGAGCAGCGCCAGGCACATCGCGGCCCGCGTCTCGTCGGCGAGCAGGTTCGCCAGCGCGGCCAGGCCGGCGGCCTCCGTGGTCATGCCGCCATTCTTCCCCGCGGACGGTTCGGCCCCGCCCGAACGGAGATCAGCGGCTGACCGCCGGCTGGCTGCTGGCCCGGCGCACCAGGACGGCCGGGACCGGCTCGGTGCGCGAGGCCCCGCCGCCGTTGTCGAGGGCGAGGGACATCGCGCGGGCGCCCATCTCGGTCAGCGGCAGCCGCACGGTGCTCAGCGCCGGCGTGACGTCGCGGGCGATCGGCATGTCGTCGAACCCGATCAGCGAGATCCGCTCCGGTACGGCGATCCCGCGCTCGCGCAGCGTGCTCAGCGCGCCGACGGCCATCGAGTCGTTGAGCGCCACGATCGCGGTCAGGTCGGGGGAGGCGTCCAGCAGCGCGGCGGTGGCCTCGGCGCCGCCGTCGCGGTCGAACCCGGCGTACGCGATGCGCCGCGCCGGCACCGTCCGGCCGAACTCGCGGGCCGCTCGGCGCAGCCCGGCGAGGCGGTCCGTGGTCGTGGTCAGCACCCGGGGGCCGGCGATCACCCCGACCTTGCGGTGCCCGCCGCCGAACAGCTCGGCGCCGGCGAGGTACCCGCCCTCCTCGTTGGCCGGCATGACCGCGTCGCCGGGCAGCTCGTGCCGGCCGATGACGCTGACCCGGCCGCCGGTGCGCGTGTACGCGGCGAGCTTGCCCTTGAGCGCCTTGGTGAACGCCGCGTCGTGGTAGCCCGAGCCGGCCAGCACGATCGCGGCGACCTGCTGCGCGCGCAGCAGCTCCACGTACTCCAGCTCGCGCGCCGGGTCTCGGTAGCTGTTGCAGATGATCACGAGCCGTCCGTGCGCGGTCGCCACCTGCTGCAGCCCGCGGGTGATCTCGGCGAAGTAGGGGTCGGAGACGTCGTGCACGATCACGCCCACGGCGGTGCGCTGCGCCCGCGCCAGCAGCTGGGCGTGCGCGTTCGGCACGTACTGCAGCTCGTCGACGGCCCGCAGCACCCGCGCGCGGAGCTCGTCGGTGACCAGCTTCGTGCTGCCGCTGATGATCCGGGATGCGGTGGCCGGCGACACGCCCGCGCGGCGGGCGACATCGGCGAGCGTCGCCATCGTGTGCTCCTCTCCATTGACCCGCGCTCAGCGTACCGGTTAGCCTCAGGAAAGCGTTTTCCTGAACCCGGGGGTTGCCATGAGGTCCCATCTGCCCGGCGCTGTCGGCGTGTCGCGCCTGTCGGTGTACGACACCACCGCACCCGACGGGCTGCACGGGGGCACGCCGCACATGCACCTGACATGCTCGGAGGGGTACGTCGTGCTGGCCGGCTCGGGGCACGTCCAGACCCTGTCCGGGGAGGGATACCGCGAGACCTCGCTGACGCCGGGAACGGTCGCCTGGTTCCGGCCGGGCACCGTCCACCGGCTCGTCAACGACGGCGGCCTGCAGCTGGTGGTGCTGATGCAGAACAGCGGGCTGCCCGAGGCCGGCGACGCGGTGCTGACGTTCCCGGCCGGCATGCTCGGCGACCCGGAGGTGTACCGGGCGGCGGCCACGCTGCCCGGCGGGCCGGACCTGGCGCCCGCCTACCGCCGCCGCGACCTGGCCGTCGCCGGGTTCCTGGCGATGCGCGCGGCCGGACCGGGGGCGTTCGAGGACTTCTGCCGCGCCGCGGCCGCGCTCGTCGCACCCCGGCTGGCGGACTGGCGGCGGCGCTGGGAGGCCGGCGCGCTCGAGGCCGCCCTGGAGACCGGACGTCAGCTGGACGCCCTGGAGAAAGCAGAGATCTCGTACCTGGCGCACGGCGGCGTGTCCGTGCTGTCCGAGCCCACCGAGCGGGGCAAGCACGGCATGTGCGGCCTGCTCGAGACCTACATCCCGGCTTCCGTGTGAGGAGACCTGTGAACCGCGTTCCGATCGGCATCGCGCTCAACGGCGTGACCGGCCGCATGGGGTACCGTCAGCATCTCGTCCGCTCGCTGCTGGCCATCCGCGACGAGGGCGGGCTGCCCACCGCCGACGGCCGGCGCATCTGGCCGGAGCCGATCCTGGTCGGCCGCAACCCGGCCAAGCTGCGGGAGATCGCCGAGCGGCACGGCCTCACCGACTGGACGACCGACCTCGACGCCGTGCTCGCCCGCGACGACGTGCTTATCTACTTCGACGCGCAGGTGACCCAGCAGCGCGAGAAGGCGATCCGCGCCGCGATCGAGGCTGGCAAGCACGTGTACACCGAGAAGCCCCTCGCCGACGACACCGCCGCGGCCGTCGAGCTGTACCGGGCCGCGCGCGCCGCCGGCGTCAAGCACGGGGTGGTACAGGACAAGCTCTTCCTGCCCGGCCTGCGCAAGCTGCGGCGCCTCGTCGAGGGCGGCTTCTTCGGCCGCATCCTGTCGGTGCGCGGCGAGTTCGGCTACTGGGTCTTCGAGGGCGACTGGCAGGCCGCGCAGCGCCCGTCGTGGAACTACCGGGCCGCCGACGGCGGCGGGATCGTGGTCGACATGTTCCCGCACTGGCAATATGTGCTGGAGCGCCTCTTCGGCCCGATCCGCTCGGTGCAGGCGACGGTGGCCACGCACATCCCGTCGCGCGTGGACGAGTCCGGCACCACCTACGAGGCGACCGCCGACGACGCCGCGTACGGCACGTTCGAGCTCGAGGGCGGCATCGTGGCGCAGATCAACTCGAGCTGGGCCGTCCGCGTGCACCGCGACGAGCTCGTGGAGTTCCAGGTCGACGGCACGCACGGCAGCGCGGTGGCGGGCCTGCGCGAGTGCCGCATCCAGCACCGCGGCGCCACCCCGAAGCCGGTGTGGAACCCGGACCTGCCGGCGACCGAGCGCTTCCGCGAGCAGTGGCAACTCGTGCCCGACAACGAGACGTTCGACAACGGCTTCAAGGTCCAGTGGGAGCGGTACCTCCACCACGTCGTCGACGGCGCCGCCTTCCCGTGGGACTTCGCGGCCGGCGCGCGGGGCGTGCAGCTGGCCGAGCTCGGCCTGGAGTCGGCCCGCACCGGCCGCCGCATCGCGATTCCGGCCCTCGATCTGTGAGTGGTGCGCACCCGGCATTTCGGCGATTTGGCCAGGAGGCTACGTGAGTGACCTTTCGCGGTTCTCGCTGAACCAGGCGACCACCAAGCGATGGCCGATGGAGGACACGGTCAAGGGCTGCGTCGCGGCCGGCGTGCCCGGCATCGGGCTGTGGCGCGACCAGGTCGCCGCGTACGGCGTCGAGCGCACCGCCGCCCTCGTGCGGGCCGCCGGGCTCGACGTCACCACGCTGTGCCGGGGCGGCTTCTTCACCGCCGGCGACTGGCGCGACGACAACCTGTGCGCCATCGACGAGGCCGTCGTGCTCGGCGCGCCGGTGCTCGTGCTCGTCAGCGGCGGCCTGCCGGAGGGCAGCCGGGACGTCGACGGGGCGCGACGACGCATCGCCGACGCGATCGGTGAGCTCGTGCCACACGCCCGAGCGGCCGGGGTACGACTGGCGATCGAACCTCTGCATCCGATGTTCGCGTCGGACCGTTGCGTGATCGCCACGCTCGGCAACGCCCTCGACATCGCCGAGCCGTACCCAGCGCAGACGGTCGGCGTGGCCGTCGACACGTACCACCTGTGGTGGGACGACCAGGTCTGGGCGCAGCTGGCCCGGGCCGGCGCGGCCGGGAGGATCGCGTGCTTCCAGGTCGCCGACTGGATCACGCCGCTGCCGGCGGGGGTCCTGCTCGGCCGCGGGCTGCCGGGCACCGGCTGTGTGCAACTGCGCCGGTTTCGCGAGGCCGTCGACGCGGCCGGCTACGCCGGGCCGATCGAGGTCGAGGTGTTTCACGAGGACGTCTGGTCACGTCCCGGTGAGGAAGTGCTCCAGGAGACCATTCGCCGATACCTGGAGCACGTCGTCTGACCCGCTGCTAACCACCGAACGGCAGGTTCACGACCGGCGGGGCGGAGCTCTCCGCCGGCGGGGTCGTCGGCGGGGTGCTGCTCGGCGACGTCACCGGGTCCGTCGTCGTGGTGGTGGGGGACGGGCTCGTCACCGGCGGTGTCGTCGTCACCCCGGTGTGGGTCGTCTGAGCCGGGGTCGGCGTCTCCACCGCGGTGGTCGGGTTGCCGATCAGCGTCTGGGTCGCGCCCCCGCCCAGCCGGCCGCCGCCGCCCACGGACGCGTGCGGGCCGGGCGGCGGGGATAGGTTGGTGGTGACCTTGTCGCCGCCCGTGGTGCCGTGGTGGGAGTCGGTGCCCGGGTTGCCGCCCATCAGGTCCGAGGTGGTCTCGGCGGCCGCGAAGACGAGGGCCAGCGCCATCGGTACCGCGATCGCCATCGACGTCACGCGCCGGCGCGACATCTGCGACGGGCCGCGCAGCCAGCGGCGCTGCACCGGGACCGTGACGGACTCGAGGTCGTCGATCGCGAGGCCGAGCAGCAGCTGGCGGGCGTCGGGGCGGTCGGCCGGGTCGCGGCTCAGGGCGGCGGCGACGAGGTCGTGCACCGGGTCGGGCACTCCGCTCAGGTCGGGGTCGCCCTCGAGGATCTTCCAGGCGCGGGCGGCCGCCTCCTCCCCGCCGTAGGGGTGGCGGCCGGTGGCGGCGAAGGCGACCAGGCAGCCCCAGCCGAAGATGTCCATCGCCGCCGTGGGCTCCTCGGCGCGCAGCTGCTCGGGGGAGGCCCAGCCGAGGCTGCCGACGATGTTGCCGGTGCCGGTGATGTCGCTGGCGGCGTCGAGCGCCCGGGCGATGCCGAAGTCGATGATCCGGACGCCGCCGAGCGTGACCATGAGGTTGCTGGGCTTCAGATCCCGGTGCACCAGACCGACGTTGTGAATCGCGGCGAGCGAGGCCGCAACGCCGAGCGCCACGCTGTGCAGCATCGCCGGGTCGAGCGGGCCGTCGTCGGCGACGAGCCGGGACAGCGGGATGCCCTCCAGGTATTCGGTGACGAGGAAGGGGCGCTCCTCGTGCACGCCGGAGTCGAGCACCCGGGCCGTGCAGAACCCCGGCACCCGCTGCGCGGCGCGCACCTCGCCGGCGAAGCGCACCCGGAAGCGGGGGTCGCGGGCCAGGTGGGCGTGGACCAGCTTGACCGCCACCCGGGTGCCCTCCGGGGACTGCGCCAGGTAGACCGTGCCCATGCCGCCGACGCCCAGCTGGCCGAGCAGCCGATATTCGCCGATGCGGACCGGGTCGTTGTGGGTGAGGTCGCCCACGGTGGCGCGCCTGGCGGGCGCGGCCGAGCGCAGCGGCGGCAGGTCCGGCGTGCCGGGCTTGCCGGCGTCGTCGTTCTTGCCTGCCTCGGTCATCGGGGGTCCTTCCACGGTCTTTCGTCGCTTTCCGGGGGTGTGCGGTGGGTCTCGGGCGGCCCCCGGATCGCTGTTCACGTGCAGTTTGGCCCCTTCACCCCGAGATGAAAAGACCGCGCTGGATGCGACCGTGGTGCCCGCCGGGACACCATTGTGCGTTGTGGCACGCCTTGCCGCTGCCCCGACAGTAGTCCAGGAAACGCCGTTCGTCCGCGCCGGAGGTCACACCTGTTATGGCACTGTTTCGCTCTTCTACCAACGAGCGCGGCGGCCAGAAATGACGCTTCTCCCCTTAACGGGGCCATTTGGACAACGCCTGCTCAGCGTGATCGCTCAAGGTGATCGACCAGTCCACGCAACGCAGCCGTGACCAGGGTGAGCTGAGCCGGCTCCAGGTAGGACAGCGCGAACGCCTCGGCGGTCTGCGACTCGGGCAGCAGCTCGCGGATCAGCCGGTGCCCCTTCCGAGTGAGCTGCAGCAACACCAGGCGCCCGTCGTCGGGGTGGCCGGCACGCCGCATCAGGCCACGCCCGGACAGCGTGTCGACCACGCCCGTGAGCGTCGCCTTCGAGATGCCGGCCTGCTCGGCGACGTGCCGGGTCTCGATCCGCCGCGCCGCCCAGACCGTGCGGAGCACCACGAAGCCGGTCCAGGTGAGCTGCCGCGGTCGGAGCACCTCCTGCTCGACGTGCTGCCGCACAGCGTTGGCGGCGCGATGCAGGTGCAGCACGGCCTCGGTCGCCCCGGTGAACGCGCCGCCGTCCCGGCCCACCGTTGCGGTCATCGTGTCGTGCGCCGTAGCGCTCGACCCGACACAACCCCGTGCTTGCCCATATGGGCGGCCCCCCTCCGGTCCCACATCGAGCACACAGAATATCGGGAACGTGCCGGTTTCGTTGTCCCGTGATCACGCTGAGCGATCTTCCGGCGACCCTCCGGGTATGCTTTCGCGGCATTTACCGCCTTTGTCCGGTGATTCTGCCGGATATACGATGAATTGAAACTTTTTATGTCCTTGAGGGACTGGTCGGCATGCGTCCGAGGTTGTGGACGGCCACAGGGCTTCTCCGTCTTCACTGGAGGAGAGCCGGGGTCGGTCCCGCCTGATACATCGGTCCCACTCGGCACGGTGCGGGCCGCGGTCCTCACCCTCTACCGGTGCCGGGCTTCCCGGACGGCATCAACGGGTCCGAGCCCGGTTCCGGCGGCACCTCGTCCGCCCGCGCGCAGCCCATCCGGCGGGGTGCCCCGCCAGTTCTGTCTGTGCTTTCGCCGCTTCTGCCCGTGCTTTCGCCGCCGGTTCGCCGGTTCACGGTGGCGCTCCGTAGCGGCATGCCCCGGCGCGCGGCCAGGGCGACCGCGGCGATCGGCGGGGCGTCTTGGCGGCGGTCAGCGGCGCCGGTCCTCGGGGCCGCGGCCGAGCAGCCGGCGGCGTTGCCACACCAGGAGCGCGAGGGACGCGGCGATCAGGAAGATCACGCAGCAGAACTTGGCCACGGTCGAAGACTACGACCAGTGGGGCACGCGGGCCGGGGCGCGGCCGACCGTGAGCCCTCGCCGCTCGGCCAGGTGCGCGAAGGCCACGGCGTCGGCGACGGCCGCGCAGCCTTGGTCGTTGTTGAAGTACACGTAGGTGGAATGCTCCTGGAAAGCCTCGGCGAGGCGGGCGGTCCAGGTGTCCAGCGCCGCGCGGCCGTATCGGGGCCAAGGGGTACCGCGGCCCTCGTGCAGGCGCAGGTAGCCCCAGCCGGCGGTGCGCCACAGCGGGGACTGCGGGCGGGCCTTGCGATCCGACCAGCACAGTGTGGCGTCGTGTGACCGCAGAACGTCACGGACCTCGCCGTTCCACCAGGATTCGTGGCGCGGTTCGACGGCCACGCGGACGTCGCGCGGGAAGGCCTCCAGGGTGGCGTCGAGCGCCGCCGGGTCGGCCGGCAGCGTCGGCGGCAGCTGCAGCAGGATCGGCCCGAGCTTGCGGCCCAGGCCGGCGGCCCGATCGAGCAGGCGGGCGACCGGCTCTCGTGGCTCATGCAGGCGCTTGATGTGGGTGAGGTACCGGCTCCCCTTGACCGTGACCACGAAGTCCGCGGGCGTACGCGTGCGCCAGTCCTCGAACGTGGAGCGCTCGGGCAGCCGGTAGAACGCGTTGTTCACCTCGACGGTGTCGAACGCCGCCGCGTAGTGCTCCAGCCACAGACGGTGCGGCACGTCGTGCGGGTAGAAGCGGCCACGCCAGTCCTTGTACTGCCAGCCGGAGGTGCCGATACGCATCATGTATCGACCCGTTCCCCGGTGAGGACGGCCGTAACCTGCGGCGATGTGGGATGACTAGACGGGTCTGGGGATACGTAGACGCGTCGAGTGGCCGACTACGTATGCCGGCCCGGCTGGATTACATAGGCGCTACCGATGGAACGCGGGCCCTTCTTCGACAGGATTGCCGCACATGCTCGGACGCCGAGCGCGACGTGATGTGATGTGACGTGACGTGACGGCGTAGCCGTCTGGCCGGCAGCCCGCGACCCACGCGACCCGAACCGCGGGGAGCGCAGCCCCGATGTGCGTGCGGACCACCCCCCTCCTGGTGGTCCGCTCGGCACGTCGGGGCTGCGCCGGTTTCGGCATTTCCGCAGCCGTCCCTGACATGCCCGGCCGACGGCATGACTAGGCCGGGTCGGCGCCCAAGATACGTAACAGGTGCGGATGGCATCGGCTCCTTACGCCGACAGGATTGGGTCACAACCCCGAACCATCCGGTCAAGGAGTCGAGATGATGCACACCGTTTTCCTGTACAACCAGCTCCAGCACCGTCAGCAGGGCCTGCTCGGCCTCGAACAGCGGGAGCGCCCGGCCGTTCGCGACGAGCGTCGTCCATGGTGGCGCAGGTCGCGTCCGTCATAGCCGGGGCATCGGCCTCCCGCCGGTAGGCTGGTCGCGTGCGGGCCAGCCGTAGCGGAATGAGCCAGGTGATGGTCGGCCGCGACGAAGAGCTGCGCCGGTTACGCCGCCTCGTCGACGGGTCCGAGCCTTCCATCGCCATGCTCGGCGGGGAGCCGGGCATCGGCAAGAGCCGGCTGGTCCAGGAACTGATCGCGGGGCTGCCCGAGACGGTTCCGGTGCTCGACGGGCAGGCCGATCCCGGCACCCTCAGCCGCCCCTTCGAGGTCCTGCTCGACGCGATCGACAGCTGCCACCGCTGCGAGGGCCTCGACCCGGAGGTGCTGCGGATCGTCACCGACGCGTCCCGCTCGATGATCGACCGGATTCAGGCCGGCCTGGAGATCGTGCGGCAGCTGACCACGCCCGGCTCGTCGATCGTGGTGTTCGAGGATCTGCACTGGGCCGACTCGGAGAGCGTCGCGCTGTTCGAGCGGATCGCCGACCTTCCTGGCAGCCGGCTGCTCATCGGCACCTACCGGCCCGACGAGGTCACCCGGCGGCACCCGCTCGCCGACCTGCTGACCCGGCTCGAGCGGCGATACACGGTCACCAATGTGCGGCTCGATCGGCTCAGCCTCGCCGACACGTCGATGTTCCTCAAGTCAGCCACCGGCCGCCCACCCGCCTACCGCACCGCGCTGTCGCTGCACAACCGCACCGGTGGCAACCCGTTCTTCCTCGAAGAGCTGCTCAAGGCCAACGGCGACGGCGACCTCGACACCCTGTGCGACCGGCCGCTGCCGTGGAACGTGGCCGAGGCGCTGCGCCGCCAGCTCGACGACCTCGACAACGACGAGAAGCGCATCGTCGAGGCCGCCGCCGTCCTCGGTCGCAAAGTCCCGTTCGACCTGCTCGCCGCCGTCACCGGCTTCGCCGAGAACGAGCTCATCGACGGCCTGCGCGCCCTGGTGCGCCGCGGCCTGATGGTCGAGACTGGCGACGACGAGTTCAGCTTCCGGCACGCCCTGACCCGCGAGGCGCTCGTCGACGAGATGCTCGCCCGCCAGCGGCGCCGCCTGCACGAGCTCGCCCTGGAGACGCTGCTGTCCACCGGCAGCAAGGACTACGCGCTCGTCGCGCACCACGCCCGGGGCGCCGGGCGCTATCTCGACATGGTCGAGGCCGCCCGCCGGGGGTTGCACGTCTACATGGCGATGGGCTCGCCGTACCAGGCGCTGCAGCTGGCCGAGACGGGCCTCGACGAGCTGCCCGACGACGTCGAGCTGCTGTCCTGCGGCGCGCGGGCCGCGTGGCTCGCCGGGCTGCTCGACGACGCGCAGGAGCTCGGCCGCCGGTGGCTCGACGCCGCCGCCACCCGCGAGGAGCGCGCCGACGCCCTGCGCCTGCTGGTGCGGCTCGGCTGGGAGGTCGGCAGCAGCGCGAGCATGCAGGAGCGCGCCGCGCAGTTGCGGGCCGAGATCGCGCACCTCGACGACGGGCCGGCGAAGGCGCACGCGTTCGCGGCGATCGCCCAGGCCTACATGCTGCACGACGACAGCGAGCGGGCCGTCGCCTGGGCCGACATGGCGATCTCCCTCGGCGAGGAGCTCGGCCTGCCCGCGGTCTGGCTCGCAGGCAAGGTCGAGAAGGGCTCCGCCCTGGTCAGCGTCGCGGCGGGCGTCGAGGAGGGCGTCAAGCTGCTCAACGAGGCCACGCGGGAGGCCGAGGAGGCCGGCGAGTGGCTGCTGGCCGCCCGGTCGCTCAACAATCTCTACAACCTGCTGCCCGGCGGGCCCGCCGACTGGGCCGCGGCGCTCGAGCGGATGCGCACGTTCGCGGAGCGGGCCGGGTTCGAGTCGCTGGCCGTCGCCGCGTACTTCCAGGGCCGCGCCCGGCTCGCCGTCCAGGAGGGCAACCTCGGCGCCGCCCTCGCCGAGCTGGAGGCCGCCCGGCGCCGCGACCGGGGCCTGCTGCGCACCCGCAACGGCAGCGACTACCACGGCGTGCTCGTCGCCGGCCTGCTGCTGGAGGCGGGCGAGCTCGACAAGGCCGACGTCGTCATCCGGGGCCTCGTCGAGCACTCCACCGACGTCTACCCGATGCTCACCCAGACCTCGGTCCCCGGCCTGCAGTTCCACCTCGCCTGCCGGCTCGGCCGCGCCGCGCAGGCCCGCGAGCTGCTGGGCACCATCCTCGACGCGGTCCGCGCCACCGGCGTCACCGGGCGCGACTTCGCCCACGACCTGATCTCCGCCGGCCTGTCCGCGGGCCTGTCCGCCGACGAGCTGCGCCCGATCGCGACCGCCATCGACCACCCGCTGTTCGACGACGCGTACCGCTGGCTCGCCGACGCCCAGATCGCCGAGGCCGCCGGCGACCCCACCGACGCGCTGCGCCTCTACCGCGCCGCGGTCGCCGAGCCCACCATGCTGCTGCCCGCCCAGCGCGGCACCGGCCATCTCGGCGCCGCCCGTTGCCTGCTCGCCCTGGGCGACCCGGAGGCGGCCCGCGACCAGGTCCGCGCCGCCGAACCCCACCTGGCCCGCTGGGCCGGCTGGCGCGTGGCGGAGCTGACCGGCCTGCGCGGCCGCCTGGGCCTGGCCGCCCCGGTCGCCACGGGCGCCGGCGACGAGGCCCTGACCCCGCGCGAGCGCGAGGTCGCCGCCCTGCTGGCCGAGGGCCTCACCAACGCCGAGCTCGCCCGCCGCCTGTACATCTCGCCCCGCACCGCCGCCGTCCACGTCTCGAACATCCTCAACAAGCTCGACCTGGAGTCCCGCACCCAGATCGCCGCCTGGGTGAAATCGCGCGCCACAGCTTCCTGATCCGCGCGCCGCGGTGGCCTCGGGCGGCCGGGCTCGCGGCCGGGCGAGGGCCGGCCGGGCCACGGCCGGGCGAGGGCCGGCCGGGCCACGACCGGGCGAGGGTTGCCCGGGCCGCGTAGCATTGCACGCATGTCGTGGTCATTGACCACCCTGTTCGCCGCGTGGGCCTCGGCCGTCACGCCGGCCGACGTCGTCGCTGTCGCGACGGCGGTGCTGGTCGCGCTCGCCGTCGTCCTCGCCGCGAGGCTTGTCGCCGGGGCGCCGGCTGCGGCCGCACAGCTGCGCGCCGTGCCAGCGCGCGCCCGTGCCGCCCGCGGCCACTCCATCCGCTCGGTCGACCCGGATGCGGCCGGTCGGCCGCGTCCCCGCGCACCGGGAATCTGACCCGCCGCGCTGGCCCGCGCCGCGCTGGCCCGCGCCGCGCACCTGTCTGGCCGCAGGGTGCCTTGCGGTAGCCGGTGTGCCCTGCGACGCGGCGATGCCACGAGCGGATTGCGCGCTGGGCGTGCACGTGCCGCGTTGCCGCATGCGGGTTTCGCGCCCTGACGTGCGGGTGCCGCGCCGCCGCGTGCGGTGTCGCGCTATCACGTCCGGGTTCCGCGTTGGGCGTGCGGTGTCGCGCCCTCATGTCCGGGTTGCGCTTTGACGTGCGGGTGCCGCGGCGCCACGTGCGGTGTCGCGCTGTCACGTGCGGGCTTTGCGCTGGGCGTGCGGTGTCGCGCCCTTATGTCCGGGTTGCGCGCCTTGACGTGCGGGTGTCGCGCTGTCACGTGCGGTGTCGCGCTGTCACGTGCGGGCTTTGCGCCGGGCGTGCGGTGTCGCGCTGTCACGTACGGGTTTCGCGCCGGCTGCGCGGGTGTCGTGGTGCCGCATGCGGTGTCGGGCACGACGTGACGTGCGGTGCACCGCATCGCCGCAGGACGCGAGAGACGCGTCCGCCTGAGACGAACTTCGTTGCCGGCTTGTCGACCGTGCGCTGATCCATTCGCGCGGGTCGCGGCCGGGGCTCATCAAACGCGCCATCGGGCGCGTCCGGTTTGCTTCGTTGACCGAGAAGGGTCACGTTCCGTGGTTGATCATGTTCTTGTCGTGCTGGCTGGGCTGCTCGGGTCCGTGCCGGCGGCCATCGTCGTCGCCACCCTGCTGCTGCGGGTGCTGTTGCTGCCGCTGAGCCTGCGGGCCTACCGGGCCGAGCGGGTTCGGGCCCGGCTCGCCCCGCGGATGGCCGAGCTGCGCGAGCGGCACTCGCACGAGCCCGTCGTCCTCGCCGAGAGGACCGCCGCGCTGATGCGGGGTGAAGGGTCCGGACCTTTTGCCGGTTTGCTGCCCTCGCTCGCCCAGGCGCCGTTCGTCTGGCTGCTGTACCGGGAGTTCACCGGGACCGCCATGCACGGGCACGCGCTGCTCGGCGCCGACCTCACCGCCCGGCTCGTCGCGTACCCCACGCTCCTGGCCGGGTGGCTCGTCGTCGCCGCGCTCGGCGTGATCGCGCTGTGGAACGTGCGGCAGCTGCCCGAGGGGTCGCCCAGGTTCGTTCGGGCGCTGTCGTTCGGAACCGTCCTCTTCGCGCCGTTCGCGCCGCTCGCCGCCGGGCTCTACCTCGTTACGACGGGTGTCTGGACGGCTGCGGAGCGGTGGGTGTTCCGCCGGCCGCTGCCGGGGGAGCCGGAGCCGCGAACCGGCGGAGCCGGGCGGAAAGCCGACGGGCCGGGGCCCGACGCCGGCGGTCCGGGGCGGAAGGGCGCCGGGAGCAGGGGGCGGAGGGCCGCGGAGCCGGGGCGCGAAAGCGGGGCGAAAAGACGGCGGGCTCGGCGGCCATGAGCAGGCTTTAGGGGTACGACGCCGAAGTTTTTTTGATCTCGGCAAAAGTTCGGTCGCCTATGGCGGAAGAGGGTGGAAGGGATCTAGGCTCGTAATCCAGCGACAATCGGCGATGTCGCCCTCACCATGACCCCCTATCGTCACACGATTCCTCACCACTAGGAGGAGCCCGTGCGTACGGGTGTGTGGCTGGTTGGCGCGCGCGGATCCGTTGCCGTCACCAGCATTGTCGGCGCCGCGGCGCTGCGGGCCGGGCTGACCGAGCCCATCGGATGTGTCACCGAGCATCCCGCCCTGCGCGGCGGGGCTTTACCCGGGTTCGCCGACCTCGTGTTCGGTGGCCATGACATCGCCACGACCGGGCTGCTCAAGCGGGCCGAGGCGCTGGCCGCCGCCGGTGTCCTGCCGGCGCGGCTGGTCGCCGCGCTCCACGGTGAGCTGTCCGCGGCCGACGAGGAGATCCGGCCGCTGCCGCACGCCGGGACCCAGGGCGGCGTCGCCGAGGCGATCGCGGCCGACCTGGCCGCGTTCCGTGAGCGGCACGGGCTGGAGCGCGTGGTCGTCGTCAACGTGGCGTCCACCGAGGCGGCCCCGGTGCCGCACCCGGCGCACGCCTCGCTGGAGGCGCTGCGCGAGGCATTGCAGACCCCGGATGTCGTACTCCCACCGAGTTCCCTCGTCGCGTATGCCGCGCTGACCGCGGGCTGCGCATACGTCGACTTCACCCCGTCGACCGGCGCCCGCCTGCCGGCGTTGCACGAACTGGCGCAGCGGCAGCGCCTGCCGTATGCGGGCCACGACGGCAAGACCGGCGAGACCCTGCTCAAGTCGGCGCTCGCCCCGATGTTCGCGATGCGCCGGCTCAGCGTGCGGTCCTGGTCGGGCATCAACCTGCTCGGCGGCGGCGACGGCGCGACGCTCTCCGAACCGGCCGCCAACGCGGCCAAGTCGGCGAGCAAGCAGCGCGTGCTCGGCGAGACCCTCGGGTACGTCCCGGACGGGCACACCCGCATCGAGTACGTGCCGGACATCGGCGACTTCAAGACCGCCTGGGACCTGATCACGTTCGCCGGGTTCCTGGGCACGCCGATGCGCATGGAGTTCACCTGGCACGGCTGCGACTCCGCGCTCGCGGCCCCGCTGGTGCTCGACCTCGCCCGCCTCACGGCCGCCGCGCACCGCAGCGGCCGGGTGGGGCCGCTGCCCGAGCTGGCCTTCTTCTTCAAGGACCCGCTCGGCGACGTCGAGCACGGCCTGGCCGCCCAGTTCGAGGCTCTCGTAGCCTTCACGGCGAGCCTGCGATGAGGTCGCATCCGAGCTGGCGGGACCTCGTGGAGCTGGTCCGGGCGCCCGCGGCGCTGTCGGTGCCCGGCGACGTCATCGCGGGGGCCGCGTCGGCGGGGCGGCTCGGGCCGCGCACGGCCGGGCTCGCCGGGGCCGGTGTGCTGCTGTACTGGGCCGGTATGGCCGCCAACGACTGGGCCGACCGCGAGGTCGACGCCGTCGAGCGGCCCGAACGGCCGATCCCGTCCGGGCGGATCCGGCCGGAGACCGCGCTCGGCGTGGCCGTGGGCCTCACCGCGGCCGGGGTCGCCGCCGCGGGACTCGCCGGCGGGCGGCGCGCGCTCGCCGTAGCGGTGCCGCTGGCCGGGGCCGTGTGGGCGTATGACCTGGGGCTCAAGGCCACGCCCGCGGGGCCGGCCGCGATGGCCACCTGCCGGGCCCTCGACGTGCTGCTGGGCGCGGCCGGCGGGCGGCTGCGCCGGGCCGCGTGGCCCGCGGCGACGGTGTTCGCCCACACGTACACGGTGACCGCCCTGTCCCGGTCGGAGGTCGAGGGGGCCACGCCCGCACTGCCGGCCGCCACGCTCGCCGGGACCGCGGCGGTCGCGGCCTCGGCGGCGGTCGGCGCGCGGGCGCCGGTGCCGGCGGCGCTGGCCGCGGTGTACGCGGTCCGCTACGGGGCGCCGCAGGTCGCCGCCCTCCGTAATCCAGACGCGGCCCGGGTGCGGGCGTCGGTGGGTGCCGGGATCCTCAACCTGCCCGCGCTGCAGGGCGCGCTGACCGCCAGGGCGGGACGCCCGCTGGCCGGGCTCGCCGTCGCCGCCGCGGCCCCGCTGGCCCGCCTGCTCTCCCGAAGGGTGTCGCCGACGTGAGCGGTTCGGAGCGGAGCGTAGAGGCCGCTCACGGTAGGCGCTGGTTTGGCTCATGCTGCGGCCGGAGCGGAGCGGAGGTTGACAGCGTGAGCGGTCCGGAGCGGAGCGGAGGGGCCGCTCACCGTAGGCGCTGGTTTGGCTCATGCTGCGGCCGGAGCGGAGCGGAGGTTGACAGCGTGAGCGGTCCGGAGCGGAGCGGAGGGGCCGCTCACCGTGGGCGCTGGTTCAGCTCATGCTGCGGCCGGAGCGGAGCGGAGGTTGACAGCGTGAGCGGTTCGGAGCGGAGCGGAGGGGTGGTGGTGACGGCGTGAGTGGTGGACTGCGGTTCGGATACGGGACCAACGGCTTCAGCAACCACCGGCTCGACGACGCGCTCGACGTCATCGCCGAGCTCGGGTATGAGGGCGTCGCGCTCACCCTCGACCACCACCACCTGGACCCGTTCGACGCGCACCTGTCCCGGCATGTGCGCGCCGTGGCCAACCGGCTGGACCGGCTCGGCCTGGGCGTGGTGATCGAGACCGGCGCGCGGTACCTGCTGGACAAGTGGCACAAGCACGCCCCGACGCTGCAGGACGACGAGCCGGGCCCGCGGCTGGAGTTCCTGCGCCGCGCCGTGCGCATCGGCTCCGACCTCGGCGCGGAGGCGGTCAGCTTCTGGTCCGGGGTACGCCCGCCCGGGCTCGATCCGGACGATGCCTGGCGGCGGCTGGTGGGTGGCTGCGCCGAGGTGCTCGCCGCGGCCGAGGGCGCGGAGATGATGCTCGGGTTCGAGCCGGAGCCGGGCATGCTGGTCGAGTCGATCGCCGACTGGGAGCGGCTGCGGGCCGACCTGGGCGCGCCCGTGCGCTTCGGGCTGACCCTCGACATCGGCCACTGCCGGTGCCTGGAGCCGGTGCCGGCCGACGAGTGCGTGCGCCGGGCGGCCGGATCGCTGGTCAACGTGCAGATCGACGACATGCGCCGGGGCGTGCACGAGCACCTGGAGTTCGGCGCGGGCGAGGTCGACTTCCCGTCCGTATTGCGCGCGCTGGCCGACATCGACTACGGCGGGCTCGTCGCCGTCGAGCTGCCTCGCCACAGCCACGCCGCGCCGAGCGTGGCCCGTGACTCGCTGGCGTTCCTGCGCGCCGCCGAGCAGCGGTCGCTGGATCGCTTCCAGGAGGTGCCATGAGGACCGAGGACCTGCACGCGGAGCTGGTCGCCGAGCTCGCCGACACCGCCTGGCTCGACACCGCGCTGGAGACCGTGGCGCGGCAGCCGGCGGCGATCGCGCGGCTGTTTCCCGCGGCCGGGCGCCGGTGCGGCCGCGGGATGCTGAGCGATCACGGCCGGATCCCGCCGGGCTGGAGCGTCGACGACGCCGCCCGGGTACTGCTGCTGGCCGGGCTGCCGCGCGAGTCGGCCGCTGCCGAGGTCGAGCAGCTGTACCGCTACGGCGACGCCGCCGAGAAGCGTGCCGTGCTGCGCGCCCTGCCGCTGCTGGACCTGCCCCCGTCCGTCGTGGAACCGCTGCTGCTGGACGCGCTGCGCACCAACGACACCCGGCTCGTCACCGCCGCGCTCGGCCCTGCCGCGCGGCACCTGGACGCCGCCGCCTGGCGCCAGGGCGTGCTCAAGGCCGTGTTCATGCAGCTGCCGCTGGCAGGCGTCGCCGACCTCGACGAGCGCGCGGACGCCGAGCTCGCCACCATGCTCGGCGGCCTGGCGCGGGAGCGCCGGGCGGCCGGGCGGAGCATGGCCGCCGACGCGACCGAGCTGCTGCACCGACTTCAGGAGAGGGTCTCGTGATGCGCATCTTCGACCCCCACATCCACATGACGTCCCGGACCACCGACGACTACGAGCGGATGGCCGCCGCCGGGGTGCGCGCGCTGGTCGAGCCCGCGTTCTGGCTGGGCCAGCCGCGCACGAACGTCGGCTCGTTCACCGACTACTTCGACTCGCTCGTCGGCTGGGAGCCGTTCCGGGCCGCCCAGTTCGGCATCCGGCACCACGCCACGATCGCGCTCAACCCGAAGGAGGCCAACGACCCGCGCTGCCGCGAGGTGCTGGGCGTGCTGCCGCGGTACCTGGAGAAGGACGGCGTCGTCGCGGTCGGCGAGATCGGGTACGACTCGATGACCCCGGAGGAGGACGAGGCGTTCGCCGCGCAGCTCGCCCTCGCCGTCGAGCACGAGCTGCCCGCGCTGGTGCACACCCCGCACCGGGACAAGGCCCGCGGCACCGAGCGCACCCTGGCCGTCGTGCGCGAGTCCGGCATCGACCCGGGCCTGGTCGCCGTGGACCACCTCAACGAGGTCACCGTCGGCGCGGTCGCCGGCAGCGGCTGCTGGATGGGCTTCTCCATCTACCCCGACACGAAGATGACCGCCGCGCGGATGGTGCACATCCTGCGTGAGTACGGCCTGGAGCGGATGCTGGTGAACTCCGCCGCCGACTGGGGGCGCTCGGATCCGCTGCTGACCCGGCGTACCGGCGAGGAGATGCTGGCGGCCGGGTTCTCCGACGACGACGTGGACCGGGTGCTGTGGCGCAACCCGGTGGAGTTCTACGGGCAGTCGAAGCGACTCGACCCGTCCGCGGTGGACGCGGGGCCGATGACGTTCGAGGGCAACTCGATCCTGCGCGGGGGATCCTGATGCGGCTGCGGCACCCCGACGGGCAGCTGGTGCACCTGGCGTACGGCACCAACGTCCACCCGGCCGAGGACCTGCGCGGGATCCTCGCCCAGCTCGACACGTACGCGACGCCGATGCGCGAGCGGCTCGGCACGGACGTGCTCGGCCTCGGGCTGTGGCTCGGCGCCGGCGTGGCCGCCGAGCTCGCCGCCGAGCCGGCCCTGCGCCGCCGGCTGCGCCGCGAGCTCGACGCCCGCGGCCTGGAGGTGGTGACGCTCAACGGCTTCCCCTACCGCGAGTTCCACGCCCCAGTCGTCAAGCGCGCCGTGTACCTGCCGGACTGGACCGACCCGGCCCGGCTGCGCTACACCCTCGACCTGGCGCGGATCCTGGTCGACCTGCTGCCCGACGACGCGGTGCGCGGCTCGATCTCGACCCTGCCGCTGGGCTGGCGCGACCCGTGGGACGGCCGGCGGGTCGCCCGGGTCCGGCGCGCGCTGGACGCGCTGGCCCAGGGGCTCGCGGCGCTGGAGGTGCTCACCGGCCGTACCGTCCGCGTCGCCTTCGAGCCCGAGCCCGGCTGCGTCATCGAGAACACGCTGCAGGCCACCGTGCACCTGTCCCGGGTGGACCGGCAGTGGGTGGGCGTCTGCGTCGACCTGGCGCACCTGGCGTGCGCGTGGGAGGACCCGGTCGCCGCGGTGCAGCGCCTCGCCCGCGCCGGGCTGCCGGTGGTGAAGATCCAGGTGTCGGCCGCGCTGGAGGTCGCCGATCCGGGCGGCGCCCGCGAGGTCGTGGCGCGCTACGCCGAGCCGAGGTTCCTGCACCAGACCCGCACCGCCGGCTGCCGGCACCAGTTCGACGACCTCGACGAGGCGCTCGAGGCGCGAGTCGACGGGCCGTGGCGGGTCCACTACCACGTGCCGCTGCACGCCGAGCCCGAGCCGCCGCTGCGCTCGACCACTGGCGTGCTGCGGGCCGGCCTCGGCGCGCTCGTCGGCGGGCCGATCGCCGCCTGCGACCACCTCGAGGTCGAGACGTACACCTGGAACGTCCTGCCCCCGGCGCAGCGCCCGGCCGGCCCGCAGGCCCTCGCCGACGGCATGGCCGCCGAGCTCGCCTACGCCCGGGACACCCTGCAGGACCTCGGCCTCAAGACCCTGGAGCCCAAGTGAGCGGTACGGAGCGAAGCGTAGTGGCCGCTCATCAGGAATGCAGGTGCGGCTCATGCCGCTGCCGGAGCGAAGCGGAGGTTTCGGCATGAGCAAGCCCCTGGTGGTACTGGACGTCGTCGGGCTGACCCCGCGACTGCTGCCGCACATGCCCAACCTGTCGCGGCTGGGCGCCGCCGTGCCGCTCGAGCCGGTGCTGCCCGCCGTCACCTGCTCGGTGCAGTCGACGTTCCTGACCGGCGAGACGCCGGCCGGGCACGGCATCGTCGGCAACGGCTGGTACTTCCGCGACCTCGGCGAGGTGCTGCTGTGGCGGCAGCACAACGCGCTCGTCGGCGGCGACAAGCTGTGGCACGCCGCCCGCCGCGCCGAGCCCGGCTACACGGTGGCGAACGTCTGCTGGTGGTACGCGATGGGCGCCGACGTCGACTGGACCGTCACCCCACGGCCGATCTACTACGCCGACGGGCGCAAGGAGCCCGACTGCTACACCTACCCGCCGGCGCTGCACGACGAGCTCACCGCCCGGCTCGGCCCGTTTCCGCTGTTCACGTACTGGGGGCCGAACGCCGGCATCGCGTCCTCGGCGTGGATCGCGCGGGCCGCGCAGCAGATCATGGCCGACAAGAACCCCGA
This sequence comes from Dactylosporangium sp. NPDC000555, assembly GCF_040300025.1. NCBI lineage: Bacteria > Bacillati > Actinomycetota > Actinomycetes > Micromonosporales > Micromonosporaceae > Dactylosporangium > Dactylosporangium sp. NPDC000555. The sequence continues at coordinate 67,734 of NZ_JBEPDB010000002.1, forward strand.
CCTGACCCTGGTGTACCTGCCGCACCTGGACTACGACCTGCAGCGCTACGGCCCGTCGGACCCGCGCGCGGCGGCGGCCGCGGCCGAGCTCGACGCGGTGCTGGGCCCGCTGCTCGACGCGGCGCGGGCGCGCGGGGCGACCACGGTGGCGCTGTCGGAGTACGGCATCACCGAGGCGAGCCGGCCCGTCGACGTCAACCGGCTGCTGCGCGCGGAGGGGCTGCTCAACGTCCACACCCAGGACGGGATGGAGTATCTCGACCCTTGGACGTCGCGCGCGTTCGCCGTCGCCGACCACCAGATCGCGCACGTCTACGTGCGCGACGCGCAGGACGTTGCCGTGGTGCGCAAGCTGTGTGCCGCCCTGCCCGGCGTCGGCGAGGTGCTGGACGAGGCCGGCAAGGCCCGGCACGGCCTGGACCACGAGCGCTCCGGCGAGCTCGTCCTGCTGGCCGAGCCGGACGCCTGGTTCACGTACTACTACTGGCTCGACGACGCCCGGCGTCCCGACTTCGCCAACCTCGTGGAGATCCACCGCAAGCCCGGCTATGACCCCGCCGAGCTGTTCTTCGACCCGGCCGGGCCGGGGGCGGCCAAGGGCCGGGCCGGCCTCGCCCTGCTGCGCAAGAAGACCGGCATGCGGTACCTCATGAGCGTCGTCGGCCTCGACGCCGGTGCCCGGGCCGTTCGCGGGTCGCACGGGATCTTGCCGGCGGCGGACGAGGACGGGCCGGTGTGGCTGTGCGACGACCCCGCCGTCGCGCCCGAGCGGGTCCGGGCCACCGAGGTCAGGTCGCTGCTGCTGGGGCTGGCCGGGCTGGCGGGGTGACGCCCGGGGGTACACCCCGCCGGCCCGGATGGAGCCAGAACCTGAGAAGAATCACAGGTAGAACCCCTAAGGTGCCGCCCTCAGGTGCGTTCCGGATGGTCCGGGCCGAGCACGTTCCGTAGTCTCGGCATCGTGACACTCATCGAGACGCGGGCGCTGACGAAGCGCTACGGGGGTGGCGTCACCGCCCTGTCGGATCTGACCCTGGCCGTACAGCCGGGGATCATCGGGCTCGTCGGGGCCAACGGCGCCGGAAAGTCCACCTTTATCAAGATCATGCTCGGCCTGCTGCCACCGACCTCCGGCGACCTGCGGGTCCTCGGGCTCGACCCGACGGAACACGCGGAGGAGGTGCGTGCCCGCGTCGGGTACATGCCGGAGCACGACTGCCTGCCGAGCGAGGTGTCCGCCGCGGAGTTCGTGACGCACCTGGCCCGCATGAGCGGCCTGCCCGCCACCGCCGCCCGCGAGCGCGCCTCCGAGGCGCTGCGCCACGTCGGGCTCTACGAGGAGCGGTACCGCCAGATCGGCGGCTACTCGACCGGCATGAAGCAGCGGGTCAAGCTGGCCCAGGCGCTCGCGCACGACCCCGACCTGCTGCTGCTCGACGAGCCGACCAACGGCCTCGACCCGGCCGGCCGCGACGCGATGCTGGAGCTGGTGCACCGCATCGGCACCGAGTTCGGCATCTCGGTCGTCGTGTGCTCCCACCTCCTCGGCGAGGTCGAGCGCATCTGCGACTCCATCATCGCCATCGACGGCGGGCGGCTGTTGCGCTCCGCGACGGTCGAGGACATGACCACCAGCCGCGACGTGCTCACCGTCGAGGTCAGCGAGGGCGTCGAGCAGCTCACCGCGCGCCTGGCGGAGCTGGGCATCCCGGCCACCCGCGACGGCGCCGCGCTCAGCGTGCCGCTGGACGGCGAGGACGTGTACGACCGGATCCTCATCGCGGTCGCCGAGCTCGACCTGCCGCTGCACCGGCTCGACCAGCGCCGGCACCGGGTCGCCGAGCTCTTCCAGCCACCGACCGTAACCGCACCCGCGCTCAGCGTCGCTCAGGAGGCCGGCCGTGGCGCCGCAGACTAGTGTCATCCACGACATCGGCTACCAGCGGTACACGGGACCGCGCCTGGGCCGGTGGTATGCCAACCGATCCCTCTACGAGCACAGCGTGCGCAGCGCGTTCGGCATCGGCCGGGGCGCCAAGGCGAAGATCTTCCCCTGGCTGATCATCGGCATCGTGCTGCTCGTCGCCGTGGTCGCCATCGCGGTCCGGTCGATCAGCGGCACGCCGCTGATGAGCTACCGGCAGTACGCCGCCGGGCTGAGCTACCCGGTGATGCTGTTCCTGGCGATCGTCGCGCCCGAGCTGGTCTCCCGCGACCTGCGCGATCGCACGCTGCCGCTGTACTTCTCCCGGCCGCTGGCCCGCACCGATTACGCGCTGTCGAAGTACGCCGCGCTGGTCACCGCCGTGTTCCTGCTGCTCGGCGTGCCCCAGCTGCTCATGTACATCGGTGCCGTGTTCACCCGCACCGACGGCTTCCACGGCGCGTGGGACGAGCTCGGCGACTTCGGCCCGGGGCTCGGCGCCGCGCTCGTGCGCGCTCTGGTCCTCGCCTCGCTCTCGCTGCTGATCGCCTCGCTGACCGGCCGGCGCGCGTTCGCCGCGGCGTTCATCGTCGGCGTCTTCCTCCTGACCTCGCCGATCGTCGGCATCCTCAGCGTGCTTGGCAACGAGACCGTCAAGGGCCTGGCGTTCCTGACCAACCCGATGACCCTCCTGCTCGGGCTGGAACAGTGGATGTTCGGCGTGGAGGCGAACAACCGGCTGCCGATCGGCGACTTCGGACCGGTGTACGGCCTCGGCGCGCTGATCCTGCTCGGCGGCTCCGTCGGGCTCCTGCTGCAGCGTTACCGGAAGGTGGCAGCCTGAGATGAGCACCGTCGACCTGCAGCACGTTTCGCGGTGGTACGGCAACGTGGTGGCCGTCAACGACGTCACCATGACCCTCGGGCCGGGCGTCACCGGCCTGCTGGGCCCGAACGGGGCCGGCAAGACCACCCTGCTGCACATGATGTCCGGGTTCCTCGCCCCGTCGCGGGGCACACTCACCGTCGACGGCGCGCCGACGTGGCGCAACCCCGACGTGTACCGCACCCTCGGTCTGGTCAGTGAGCGCGAGTCCGTGCACGGGTTCCTCACCGGCAAGGAGTTCGTGGTGGCCAGCGCCAAGCTGTTCCGCCTGGCCAACCCCGAGGACGCCGCCCGCCGGGCGCTTGCCCTCGTCGAGATGGAGCCGGCCCAGGACCGGCGGATCGAGACGTACAGCAAGGGCATGCGCCAACGCATCCGGGTCGCCGCCGCCCTGGTCCACGAACCGAGCGTGCTGCTGCTCGACGAGCCCTTCAACGGCATGGACCCGCGGCAGCGCTTCCACATGATGGACCTGCTGCACAAGATGGGCGACGACGGGCGGACCGTGCTGTTCTCCTCGCACATCCTGGAGGAGGTCGAGCAGGTCTCCGGCACCGTCCAGGTCATGGTCGCCGGCCGGCTCGCCGCCTCCGGCGAGTTCCGCACCATCCGGCGGCTGATGACCAACCGCCCGCACGTGTTCACCATCCGCTCCAGCGACGACCGGCGCCTCGCGGTCGCGCTCATGGCCCAGGACTCGGTCGCCGGCGTCGACATCGACGCGACCGGCCTGCAGGTCCGCGCGTCCGACTACGGCACGTTCACCCGGATCCTGCCGCGCGTCGCGCTCAAGGAGGGCGTGCGGGTGCGCCGCCTGCTGCCGGCCGACGAGTCCCTGGAAAGCGTCTTCTCCTACCTGGTGGGTGCCCGATGAACGCCACAGTCGCGATGATCACGGCCCGCGGCCTGCTCGGCCGGCGCCGGATCTGGCTGCTCGTACCGCTGCCGCTCATGCTCATCGGCCTGGCCCTGGTCGCCCGCGTGTCCGGCGTCGCCCCGGTCGAGTGGGGCGAGGGCATCATCGGGGGCCTGGGCTTCACGGCGGTACTGCCGGTGATCGCCCTCATCGTCGGCACCGGCGTGCTGGGCTCCGAGATCGACGACGGCACGATCACCCACATCCTGGCCAAGCCCCTGCCGCGCTCGGAGATCATCCTCACCAAGCTCGGCGTCGCCACCGGCGTCACCGCGCTCTTCGCCGGCGTGCCGCTGTTCCTCGTCGGCCTCATCGCCGGCGCGCAGGCCCTGGCGTTCGCCCTGGTCGTGGGCGCGGTGATCGGCGCACTGGCGTACTGCTCGCTGTTTCTGCTCATCAGCGTGGTGACCCGTCGCCCGGTGCTCGTCGGACTCGCCTACGTCGTGCTCTGGGAGGGCACGCTGGGCAACATCCTCTCCGGCACGCAGAAGCTGTCGATCCAGCAGTACGTCCAGGCGATCGTCGACTGGCTGGCCCCGACCGAACTGCTGCGCAGCAACGTGTCGGTCCCGCTGAGCTGCGTCATGGCCGGCGTGTTCATCGTCGCCTCGACCGGCTACGCGATCCAGCGGCTACGTACCCTCTCGGTCGCCGGCGAGACCGGCTGAGCCTCTGGGCCGGGGCCCCGCACCTGGCGCCGCCGCGAAGGTATCGCCGGCGGCGCCTCCCCGTAGGTGCGGGCCCCGGCGCCCAGTTCGGAGGACACCGAGACTCTACGAACCGGGCTGATAAAAACTCGATACACGCCGTACAAATGGCTCCGGCGGCGAGGTCAGGTGGCCAAGAGCGGGTCCGTGATGGTTGGGTGTGAGCGTGCGTCGGGTCTACAGCGTGGTCGTGTTCATCGTTCTGGCCTCGCTCGACAATGTGGCCATCGGCCTGGTGCCGCCGCTGTACTCGCCGATCAGCCGCTCCCTCGGGGTCGGGGAAGGCGCGCTCGGCGTCGTCACGGCCATCAGCTACCTCGTGACCGCGGTGGCCGCCGTCGCGTGGGCATACGCGGGGGACCGCACCGACCGCAAGCCCGTGCTGATGATCGGCACGCTGATCTGGGCCGCCGGCACGGGCGCCACCGTGTGGGCCAGCGGATACTGGGGGTTCCTCGCCGCGCAGCTGCTGGCCGCCGTCGGTCTCGGCGCCGTCGGGTCCGTCGGGTTCTCCGTGGTCAGCGACCTCATCTCGCCCCGGCGGCGCGGTCTGGTGATGAGCCTGTGGGGGCTGTCACAGGGGGTGGGGACGCTGGCCGGCGTCCTCGTCGCCAGCCAGCTCGGCGGGGCCGACTGGCGGACCCCGTTCTACGTGCTGGCCGGGCTCGGGGTCGCGGCCGCCATCGCGTACTTCACCACCGCCGACATCCGGCGCGGGCAGAGCGAGCCCGACCTGGCCGCGGTGTTCGCCGCGGGCGAGGAGTACGAGCACCGCATCTCCCGCGCCGACCTGCCGCGCATCGCCGCCCGGCGGACCAACGTCTGGCTGATCCTGCAGGGGCTGACGGCCCAGGCGGCGTTCGGCTCGCTGGTCTGGCTGCCGCGGCTGTTCCAGGGCCGGGCGGAGGCCCAGGGATACGACGAGCGGACCGCGATCGAGATCGGCGGGCTGCTGACGACGCTGTTCCAGCTCGGCGGCGTGCTGTCGATCGTCGGCGGGCTCATCGGCGACCGGTTGCAGCGGCGCGACCCGGGCGGGCGGGCCAAGGTGGCGGCGATCGGCATCCTGGCCGGCGTCCCGCTGTACGTGCTGCTGTTCTTCGCCCCGCTGCACCTGCCGGCCCCCGAGACCGCGACCGGGCCGGCCGCGGCGCTGGTGCTCCGCTCGCTGTTCACCACGCCGAGCCTGCTCCCCGCGTTTCTGCTGGCGCTGGTCGCCCTCGCGCTGACCTCGGCGAACTCGCCGAACTGGTTCGCGCTCATCGCCGACGTCAACCCGCCGGAGCACCGCGGCACGGTGTACTCCCTGGGCAACCTCGTCAACGGCGTCGGCCGCGCGGCCGGCAACGGCCTGGTCGGGGCGGTCTTCGCGGCGCTGGCGCGAAGCTTCCCGCCGCCGGTGAACCTGGCCGTCGGCCTGGCGGCGTTCCAGGTGTTCTTCGTGCCGACCGGCATCATGTACTGGCGGGCGTCGCGCACCGCGCCCCGGGACATCGAGGACGTGCGCGCCCTGATGCGGGCGCGAGCCGCCGCCGAGATCACCGGGTCGCCCTCGGGCCGGATCAGTCCGAGCCGAACGCCCGGAGGCGGCTCGGCGGCGTGAAGTCCACCACCGGCTGGCCACCGGCACCGATGGCAACCGGTCGGCGGCTTCGCCGCAGCGGCCCGGCGAGCCTCAGAGCGTGCGCAGGTGGAAGCCCCCGTCGACGTCGATCACCTGGCCGGTCGAGAACGGCAGCAGGTCTGTGGCGATCGCCACCACCGCGCGGCCAACGTCGTCCGGGGTGCCCCAGCGGCGGATCGGAGTGATGCCGTCGGCGTGGATCAGCCGGTCGTACTTCTCCTTCACCCCGTCCGTCATGTCGGTGGCGATGATGCCGGGGCGCACCTCGTAGACGTTGATGCCGTGCTCGGCCAGGCGGGCGGCGTAGAGCTTGGTCAGCATCGACAGGCCGGCCTTGGTGACGCAGTAGTCGCCGCGGTTCACGCTGGCCGTGTAGGCGCTCATCGACGAGATCGTCACGATCCGGCCCGCAGTGCCCGCCGCGATCATGCGGTTGGCGACGAGCTGGGTCAGGAAGTACGGGCCCTTGAGGTTGATGCCGACGAGCCGGTCGAACGACTCCTCGCCGGCCTCGAGGAGGTCCGCGCGCACGGCCGGCGCGACGCCCGCGTTGTTGACGAGCAGCCCGATGTCCCCGAACGCCTCGTACGCCTCGGCCACGAGCCGGGCGCGGTCGGCGGACAGCGCGACATCAGCGCGTACGATTGCCGCCTTTGCCCCTGTTTCTTCGACCGCCGCGGCGACCTCCTCCGCGGCGGCGGTGTTGCTCGCGTAGTTGACCACGACGTCGAGCCCGGCCCTCGCCAGGGCGAGCGCGATGCCCCGGCCGATGCCCCGGGACGCCCCGGTGACGAGCGCCGCGGTCATGCCGTCACCGCGGGAAGGCCGCCGAAGAAGGTGTAGTACGGCCCATCGTCGAGGCGCATGAGATACAGGCCGAGCTCGCGCAGGTGGTAGTCGCCCCACATGCTGGACTCGCCGTTGGGCACCCGCTGCCCCTCGTGGACCCAGTCCCAGCCGTTCGGCCGGTGGTAGACGGAGTGCAGCAGCAGCCCCTGGTGGCCCGGGTCCGCCGACAGGTACGGCTCGGTGAGCAGCGTCCGCGCGACCGTCAGCCCGGCCTGTGTGTACCGCGCCTCGCCGAGGTGCCGCCCCAGCCGTAGCAGCCCCTGCGCCGCGATCGCCGCCGCGCTGGAGTCGACCGGCTCGAAGTCGTTGAACGGGTCGGCGGGCGCGTCGAGGTCCAGCCGCGCGACGCCCGGTGCGCCGGTGTCCCAGTACGGCACCCCGTCGGCGGCGGCGTGCCCGATGTAGAAGTCGCAGGTCGCGCGGGCCGCCTCGGCGAACGTGGCGTCCTCGTGGAACTCGAGCAGCTCCGCGAAGCCGAGCATCGCCCAGGACAGCCCGCGCGTCCAGGTGGAGAACGGGGAGTAGCCCTGCTGCGTGCTCGGCGCCCGGAACCGCCCGTCGTTGACGTTGAACAGCGCCTCGTGCGCGGTGCGGCCCCGCACGTCGTAGGCGTCGCGCCCGGTGCCGAAGAAGACGTTGTACCGCGCGGTGTTGTGCGCGTGCTGCCGCAGCCGCTCGAGCAGGTCGATGCGCTCGTCGTGCTCGCCCATGAGCACGTGGCCGAGCGCGTGCGCCATCGCGAGCGAGCGGCACGAGCGGATCGTGTCGACGAACAGCGACTGGGGCCCGTTGAACGAGTAGATGTAGCCGGTGCCGTCCTCGACGCGCTGCCAGCGGGCCGCCTGCACCGCGCCGCTGACCTTCAGCGCCAGCTCCGCCGCGGCCCGGTCCCGCTCGTCGACGCGCCCCTCGCGGGCGAGGCGCAGCAGCGCGCCATACGTGCTGACGTTGTTGAACCCGTGGTCGTGCACGCCGACGTGGCTGACGTGCGGTGCCATCAGCCGCTCGGTCTGCGCGCGGCCGAGGTCGAGGAAGCGCCGCTCGTCCGTGGCGTCGAACTGCAGCAGCGCCGAGCCGACCTGGAAGCCCTGCGTCCACTCGGTCCAGCCGCGCGCCGTGTATCGCCCGTCGACCGTGAACACCGGCGACCCGCCGCGCCCGTCCGGGTCCAGCGCCAGGATCTTGCCGGCGGAAAGCTGCCACATCCGCTCCACGGCGGGCCGCAAGGCCTTGGCCGTGAGGCCCTCGTCGATCCGCAACATGCCCCGGATGCTACCGAGGAAAGCCCTTTCCTGGAACCCCGGCCCCGGGCGCGCGGCGGGGTGCGGGCGGCATGCGAGGATATGGCGCGATGGACATCGCGGTGGAGGACGTCGCCGGCCGCTGGGTCGCGGCCTGGACCACGGGGCGCACGACGGACCTGTTCCGGCTGCTCGCGGCCGCCCCGGCGATCGAGTCCAACCTCGACCCGGACGGCGACTTCATCGAGCTGCTCACGGCGTATGCCGCGGCCCTGGACTCGATCGCGGTCTTCTCCCGGACGGTGATCGACCGCCGCGCCGCGCTGATCTACGACTGCGCCCTGTCCGGCGAGACGTTCCGCCTGGCCGAGTTCCTGACGGTGAACGAGTCCGGCCTCATCACGGAGATCCGCCGGGTGTACGACCTCGACGCGATAGAGCGCCGGATGCCCCACCTGCTGCTCGGGTCCTGACGGCCGCTGAGTAACAAATGGCAGCCATGAGTAAGAAATGGCTGTCATGGCAGCCATTTCCTACTCCTGATCAACGAGCGTCTGTCCACAGGCAGCGGTGCGGGGTTTCCCCGGCGGTTCGCCGGCGGAAGGCTCGGGTTTGTGGAGAGCAAACGGATGGTGCAGATCCGGCTGTCGCAGGGTGGCCTGATCGCCCACCGCCAGCTGGCCGGGGCCGGCGTCACCCGCGGACGGCTGCGCTGGATGCTGACGAGCGGCCGGTGGCAGCGGGTGCTACCCAGGGTCTACGCGATGTTCACGGGCGGGCTGGACCGGCGGCAGCGACTGCTCGCCGCCCAGCTCTACGGCGGCGACGACGCGCTGCTCACCGGAGCCGCGGCGCTGGAGGTCCACGGCTTCCGGTACGTGCCGCGCGACGCGTTCGTCCGGGTTCTGGTGCCACGGGGACGGCGGCTGCGACCGGCAGGTTTCGCGCGTGTGCACCCCACCGCCCGTCCCGACCGGCACGCGAGGCCGAACGGTGTGCTGCGCCCCTCGTCCGCGGCCCGGGCGGTCGTCGACGCCGCGCGCTTCTGCGCCGACGCCCGGCGTGTCCGGGCGATGGTCGCCGAGTCGGTCCAGGCCGGGCATTGCACCCCGGACGAGCTCGTCCGCGAGGTCGCCGACGCCCGCCGCGGCGCCACCCCCGCGCGGCGAGCCGCGGTCGAGGAGGTCGTCGCCGGGGTCCGGTCGATCGCCGAAGGACAGGCTCGCGAGCTGCTCGCCGGCTCGACGGTGCTGCCCGCGGTGGCGTGGAACCCTCGGCTCACGGAGCCCGACGGGACGCGCCTGCCCACACCCGACGGCTGGATCGCCGAGGCCGACCTCGGCGTCGAGGTGGACTCGCGGGCGTACCACTTCTCGCCGGACGACTGGGAGCGGACGCTGCGTCGCCACGCCCGGCTGTCGGAGGCCGGAGCGGTTGTCCTCCATTTCACCCCGCGGCAGGTCCGCGACGACCCCCGCGGTGTGCTGGCAGCGGTCGAGCGGGCCTATTTGAGCCGCATGAGGTCGGGCTACCGGTCACGGATCAAGACCTCGTGAGACGGCGCGGGCCTATTTGAGCCGCATGAGGTCGGGCTACGGGTCGCGGATCAGGACCTCGTGAGACGGCGCGGGCCGGACCCCGCGGGTGCGGGATCCGGCGCTGGTCGTCGGGCGGGTCAGGACGTCATCGCCGCCGCGGAGACGAACGTGTAGCCCAGGCCCTGGATGCCCTCGACCGTCTGCTTCAGGTACGCCGTGCCCAGGTACGGGTGGTAGAAGAAGCTCGCCACGCCGTCACGGACCGCCAGGTTGGCCTTCGCGTGCGCGATCAGGTCGGCCGGCAGCACCGCCGGGTGCTGGTTGAACGGCTCGGGCTCGATGTTGCCGATGTTCTCCGGGATGACCGTCGAGCCGTAGACGTCGCGGACCGTGTACGGGAAGAACTGGCCGACCATGTGCGCGACGTTGTTGTCCACCGCCGTGCCCGACAGCACGCCCGGGAAGTACAGGCCCCGGTCGTACCGAACGCCGTAGAGCGTGTTGATGGTCCGGTAGGCCAGCGCGCTCGCGGCGTAGTGCGGCGGCTCGAAGATGGTCGGCTGCGACAGGCCGGCCGCCTTCCAGTCGGCACGGGCCGCGGTGATCCGCGCGGTCACATTGAGCGCCGAGTCGTTCTTGACCGGGCCGTCGTAGATGACCGCGTCGCTGGCGTCCACGTGGGCCCGGAAGAACTCGAAGTCGTTCGCGCTCACGCCGTCGTAGGGGTTGTCGAGCGCGTCGAGCTGGTGCGTGTATCCGTGCATGAGCAGCGTGCCGCCCTTGCTCTGCATGTACTTCAGGGCGCTGACCACCAGTGGCCGCTGGCGCAGCGTGTAGTCCTCGGCCTTGCCATTGTTCTTCACGCCCTTCGGGTCACGGTAGCGGCTGTAGACGGCGACGGTGAACGGGATTCGCTTGCCGGAGAGGTAGTCGGCGACGGCGCGCAGCTCGGCCGGGTCGGCGTCCGGGCCGACGTCCTCGATGCGCACCAGCGCCCGGTGCCGCGCCGCGGCCTTCGGGGCCAGCGCGTCGTAGAGCAGGTCGGCGAAGGCGAGGTACCGGTCGTTGGCGGTGATGTAGGAGAACGGGATCTCGCCGATGTAGGTGAGGTTGCCCGACCTGATGCCCCACGGGAACCTGGTGCCGTCGGCGCGCACCGCGTCGGCGACGCTGACCGCCTTGGCGGCGTCGTAGACGGCGTAGTCCATGATGCCGGCGGCGTTTCGCGTGTCGCGGGTCAGCGCGGTGCCCTTGTAGTCGACCTTGGCGACGCTGGAGACGTCGAAGCCCTTCCACGTGTACCCGTACTTCGTGGCGAAGCCGGTCGAGCGCGCGGTCAGCTGCCAGATGTTGTTGTACAGCCAGAGCACCGGTTTGGTCGTGGCGAGCACGTCGTCGAGGAGCGCGGTCGGGATCGGCTCGTCGTAGGTGGAGCCGACGTAGACGACGGCGCTGTACTTGGACAGCTCGCCGGCGGCGTAGGTGCCGACCGGGTGCGCGGTCCAGGCGCCGAAGTGCGAGACGAGGTTCGCGGCCATCATCCCGTAGTCCTCGCCGAGCCAGGCGTACGGGCCGGTGTTGTCGTACAGGACCAGGGTCTTGGTGGTGGCGCTGGACCCGGGCGCGCCGGCGCCGGAGGCCGGCTTCGCCGCGGTCGCGGCCAGGGCGGGCGCGGCCGGCACGGCGACGCCGAGCACCGCGGCCACCGCAAGGGCGAGCAGAGCTGACAGCTTACGCATGGAACACCAATCAGACGAGCGAGGCGGACGTGGGCATGGGTGAGGGGACCGGCGCGAGGCCGAGCAGCGCGGCGACCGCCTGCTCGGTGCGCCGCGACGCGAGGCCGTCGCCGTACGGGTTGCCGCCGGCGGTCATCGACCGCCGCAGCATCGGGTCGTCGAGCAGCCGGGCCGCCTTGGACACGATCAGGTCCTCGTCGGTGCCGACCAGCTTGGCGCAGCCGGCCCGCAGCGACTCGACGCGCTCGGTGACCTCGCGCAGCACGAGCGCGGGGACGCCGAAGGTGGGCGCCTCCTCCTGGATGCCGCCGGAGTCGGTCAGCGTCAGGTAGGCGTGCGAGAGCAGGCGGGCCAGGGCCGGGTACGGCAGCGGGTCGGTGATCGTCACCCGCGCCACGCCGGCCAGCCCGTGCTCGACCTGCGCGCGCACCGCGGGGTTGGCGTGCGCCGGGAGCACGACGCGGATGTCGGGGTATGCCTCGACCAGGCGGCGCACGGCCCGCAGGATGCGCTCCAGGGGCTCGCCCCACGACTCCCGGCGGTGCGCGGTGACCAGCACCAGGCGCGCCTCGCCGTGCTCGGCGGCGTCGACCGCGGCGGCCACGCGCGGGTCGTCGAACGGCAGCTCCTTCGCGGCGATCTCCAGCGCCGCGTCGACGACGGTGTTGCCGGTGATGAGCACGCTGGCCGGTGCCACGCTCTCGTCGAGCAGGTTGGTCGCGGCGAGCGCGGTCGGCGCCAGGTGCAGCGCCGCGAGCTGGCCGACCAGCTTGCGGTTGGCTTCCTCCGGGAACGGGGAGTCGAGGTCGCCGGAGCGCAGGCCGGCCTCGAGGTGCACGACCGGGATGCGCCGCCAGAACGCGGCCATCGCGCCGGCGAGGGTGGTGGTGGTGTCGCCCTGCACGACCACGGCGGCGGGCGTGCGGATCTCGAGCAGCGCGTCGAGCTGCTTGATCATCTCGGTGAGCAGCTCGGGCTGGCTGCCGGTGACGCGCCGCAGCGGCAGCGTCACGTCCGCCTCGGCGCCGAACGCGTCGAGCGCCTGGGTGACCATCGCCGGGTGCTGGCCGCTGGCGACCAGGACCGGGGTGAGCCGCCCGGCCGCGCGCATCGCGGCGGCGACGGGGGCGAGCTTGATGGCCTCCGGGCGGGTGCCGGCGATCAGGAAGACTTCAGGAAGCATGTTGCGTCACCTTGGGAGGAGTAAGTGCCGCATCCGTGCGGAGATTTCACGAAATTTCGGGTTTGCCGGGTTCAGGCGGTGGCGGGTTCCTCGGCCAGCCGCTCCGTCTTGGCCCAGGCCTGACGCCGGCTGATCTGCCGCCCGATCGCCCGCCAGGTCGCGACCAGGCCGAGCATCAGGAAGAACGGGTAGGCCAGCGCCGCCTTGAGCAGCGTCGGGAGCTTCTCGTCGCGCAACTGGACACGGTGTACCGCGGCCCAGACCACGCCCGGCGCGGTCATGCCGGCCGCCCAGACCACGGCGACCTCGAACAGCTGCCCCCACGAGTGGATCAGGAAGGTGTCGCCGTGGCCGGGGACGAGCCGCCACATCGCGTACCCCCACAGGCCGAAGACCGCGGCGGTACCGAAGGCGTTCATCCACGGCGCGAGCAGGTAGTACAGCATCTCCAGCAGCGCGTGGTTGCGGATGCGCCGGGAGGCGATCAGCCGCGGCACGTAGGAGACGCACTGCAGGTTGCCCTGCGCCCAGCGGGTGCGCTGGCGGACCAGCCGCTTGACGTCGACGAGCCCCTGCTGCTTGACGTAGGCCAGCGAGGTGTACCGAATCCGCTCGCCGCCCAGGTGCATGCGCAGCCCGAGCTCCAGGTCCTCGACCAGGCAGTGCGACCAGGGCGCAGCGCCCAGCCGCATCAGCGACGAGAGCCGGGCGAACTGCCCGTTGCCGCCGAGCCCGACGGTCCCCGCCGCGTCGCGCAGCAGCTGGCCGGCGTTGGCGACGGCGGCGAACTCGAGGTCCTGCACCGCGCCCAGCACCCGGTCGCGGTTGTGGATCCGCACGCGCACCTGCACCGCGCCGACCCCGCGGTCACGCATCAGGCGCGACACCTCCGACAGCAGGTTGGTGCTGCCGCGGCCGTCGCCGTCGATGACGCCGACCGCGACCCGCCGCGGGTCCTCGCCGGCCGCGAGCGAGAGGTCCCGGATCGCCCGGAACGCCGCGTTGAGCGCCTCGCCCTTGCCCTTGCGGGCGTTGGGGAACTCGCGGCGCAGGACGGTCAGGCCCGGGTGGTCGATGGCGGCCAGCACGTCCGGGGTGCGGTCGTCCGATCCGTCATCGACCACCAGAACCCTGGTGCGCGTGCCCACCGGGCCGGCCAGCGCCAGTGCGGCGGCGACGGTCCGGCCCACCACCCGCTCCTCGTTGAGGGCGGGTACGACGATCCAGAAGGTCAGCGGCTCGTTGCCGTTCGGCGCGATGGCATCGCGCCGCCGGCGGCGACCAGCAGTGGCCGCGTCGCCGGCGGAGAACGCCACCAGCGCCAGGTTGTACGCTGGCCACAACGTCAGCAGCGCGAAGCCGACCAGCAGGATCGCCGTCATGGGTCAGGCGGCGCGGCGGTTGAAGCGGGACGCCCGCACCATCAGCAGGCCGGTGACGACGAGCGCGACGCCGGCGACGACGATGGCGAGCACCGGGTTTCCGGTGACGGGCAGTGACCCGGCGGTGGCTCCGCCGGTCACGACCACGCCGGTGACCTTCGAACCTGACATGACAGCTTCCCCTCGGCTATCCGGTGATGGTGTCCGGCGGCTCCCTGCCGGCAACCGTCGTGCACCTTGTCCGAGAAGCTTGTCCCGCCCCCGCGACGATTACAACGGGTGATGGGCCTGTTCGGGCGAAGTCGGACCGAGCGCCCGACAGAGCGCTTACGCAGCCAAAACTTGGCAGCTACACAACGTGACGGGACGGTGTGTTGTAGCTCTCAGTGAGGGGTCGGGGCTGTTGCCAGTCGGTTGCGAACTCGGCCCACAGCGACAGCGCGACCGCCGCGCTCTCCGGCCGCTCGTCCGGGCGCTTGGCCATGCACTGCCGGCACAGCTCCGCTACCGAGCGTGGCAGCCCGGGCGTGAGCACCACCGGTGTCGGTGCCGCCCGCAGCAGCCGGGCGCCCGGCGCGTGCGGGGACCGGCCGGTGAGCATGTGGTACAGCAGTGCGCCCAGCGCGTACACGTCCCAGGCCGGCGCGTGCTTGACCCGGGCCGCCGCCGGGTGCGCGAACGGCACCGCCAGCCCGAAGTCGATGATCTTCACCCCGGCGGTGGTGAGCATGACGTTGTCGGCGGTCAGGTCGCGGTGCGCGACGCCCCGGCGATGCGCGACCGCGAGCAACTCCGCGATCGAGGCGGCGATCTCCACCGCCAGCTGCCAGGGCAGTGGCCCCTCGGCCAGGCGGGACGCCAGCGGCATCCCGTTGAGCAACTCCATGGCGACCGCCGGCACGAACACCCCGCCGGCCTCGATGTCGCCGTGCGCGAACACCTTCGGCACGGCCGGGTGCCGCACCCGCTGCATGAGGTGAGGCTCGCGTCGCGCCGCCTGGCAGGCGCGCGTGTTGCTGGAGAAGGCGGGCGCCAGGACCTTCACGGCGGCCGGGCGGAGCCGCTCGAGATCGACCGCCTCGTAGACCAGCGACATCCCGCCCCTGGCGATCGGGCGGACCAGCAGGTAGTGGTCGAGCACCCTGCGGCCAACCTCGATCCCGGACACAATCGTCGACTATTCCCTACTCGGCCGGGCTTGCGGTAGCCCTGGGGCGTTCGACATGGCGCGGTTTAGCCCGAATTGCAGCGACCGCTAGCGTGATCGAAACCGATAGTTGACCTTGCGGTAACTCGTCGTGCCGCGCTCAGCGCCCCGGGGCCAGGCGGTGGCGTACCGCCCAGAGCGCGGCCTCGGTGCGCGACGCGGCCCCGGTCTTGCGCAGCAGGTTGGACACGTGCACGGTCACGGTCCGGATGGAGATGCCCAGCGAGCTCGCCACCTGCTGGTTGGTCATCCCCGCGGCCAGGCAGCCGAGCACCTCGAGCTCCCGGGCGGTCAGGTCACCGCCGGCCCGCAGGCTGTGCAGCAGCGTCTCGGCCTCCGCATGCCGCCACCCCGGCCAGTGGGCCAGCAGCGCCACCGCGCGCTCCGCGTGCCGCCGCGCCTCGCCGGCCCGGCCCAGCCGGGACAGGGCGTGGGCCACCGCGGTGTGCACCGCCGCTTCCTCGGCGCGGCCGCCCGAGTCGCCGCCGGCCCTGGCTCCGTTCTCGTCGCCGGCCCGCCGGGCCTTGCGCGAGCCGCCGCGCCGGCCGGCGGACCCGTCCGCGGCGCCACCTTGGCGGGACGCCGGAGCGTCGGGCGCGGCGTCGACCGTGTCGGGGATGAGCGCGGCCGGCAGCAGCGCCACGGCCTGCGGGTCGCGGCCCGCGGCGACCGCCAGCAGCAGCCGCAGCCGCGGCGAGGGCTCCGCGACGTGCTCCTCGACGACGGCGGCGGGCACGCCGCCGTGCAGGGCCCAGCGCGCCGCCTCGGCCAGCCGCGCCGGGCCGCACCGGCCCACGCAGTCGCGCAGGGCCTCGGCGGGATCCACCGGGTGTACTCCCCGCGCCGCCACGGCCACGCGCAGCACCCGGACCAGGTCGCAGTCGCGGCCCTCCGCATCGGCGCGGGCCAGCATCCGCACCGCGAGCGGGTCGTCGCCGCGCTCCAGGGCGAGCAGCCCGGCGCGGGCGGTGAAGCGCACCAGCTCGACCGGGTCGCCCTCGATCGGCAGGCGCGACCACACCAGCGCCTCGGCCCGGGCCAGGTCCCCGGCGCGCACCGCGTGGGCGACGCCGAGGCTCGTGGTCCGGCCGGCGCAGAACTCCAGCCCGTAGCGGGCGATCGTGGCCATCGCCTCGTCGAACAGCCGCCAGCCGGTCACCTCGCCCAGCCGTGGCAGGCTGACCGCGACCAGGTTGTGCACCGCGCGCCCGATCGTGACCGGATCCTGCCCCCGCACGGCCAGCTGCCGGGCCGCCCGCAGGATCGCCACGCCGCGCTCGTAGGCGCCGGTCAGGGCCAGCGCGGTGCCGAGCGTCACCAAGGCCGACCCGAGCCCGGCCCCGGCACGCTCCGCCGCGGCGAGGGCGGCCTCGGCCAGTGGCAGGGCCGCCGGGGCGTCCTCGACGCACAGCGCGCGCTCGGCCTCCGCGGCCCGCTGCCGCGCGCGCGACGCCGCCGAACCACCGACGGCCGCGGCCCGGTCGAGCGAGCGCCGGTGCCCGTCCGGGTCCCCGAGGCACCACCGTACGGCGGCGAGCTGCCGGTGCGCGTCGGCGGTCTCGTCGGCGTCGTCGCGCTGCTGCACCTCGTTCAGCCAGTCGGCGGCGTGGTCCGCCGCGAGCCCGAACCGCCCGCCGACGAACCCGGCCGCCGCCCCGACCGCGGCGAGGGCCCGGCGCTGGCCGGGGGCGTCCTCCGGCGCCGGTGCGGGCCGGGAGTGGAGGCTCAGGCCGAGCGCGACCAGGTCCAGGGCGGCCTCCGGCAGGCCGCCGGCGAGGCTCGCGGCCGCGCCCCGGGCCGCGGCGGCGCGGGCCTCGGCGGTGCGCCCGAGCGCGGCGGCGTGGCGGGCGAGCGCCGCGTCGTCGCCGAGTTCGACGGCGATCCCGCGGGCCAGGGTGTGCACCTGGCTGCGCTCGCGCGGCAGGGCGCCGGCGGCGAGGGCCTCGCGCAGCAGCGGGTGGCGGAAGCGCAGCGAGCCGGCCGGGGCCAGGTCGGGGGCGATGAGCAGCATGCCCAGGTCGAGCAGGCGGCGCAGGGCGGGCTCGACGTCCCCGCCGCACACGTGGAACAACACGTCGTGCTCGACGGGGTCGCCGAGCAGGGCGGCGGCCCGGGCCACCCGCCCGACGAGCGCCGGCTCGTCCGCCAGCGGCTCGACGAGCAGGCCGACGACGTGCGCGGGGAGCGGGGCGGCGGTCAGGTCCTCGGCGGTGTCGTACGCGGCGAGCAGCTCGGTCAGCCAGAACGGGTTGCCGCCGGTGCGCCGCAGCGCGCCGCGGACGGCCTCGGGGGCGGGGGCGCTGCCGTACACGGCCTCGATGAGCTCGGCGGTCTCCCGCGCGGTGAACGGGGCCACGTGCAGGCGCAGCACGGAGGGGCCGCCGCCGAGGCGGCGCAGCGTGCGCGCCGCGGCCGGGGCGAACGCGGCCTCCTGCGGCGGCCGGCTTGTCACCAGCAGCAGCGCCGGAAGGGTTGCCGCGACGGCGGCGAGCTCGGCGACGAGCGCCAGGCTGGCCGGGTCGAGGTCGTGCAGGTCCTCCACGACGATGATGCCCAGCGCGTCCCCGGCTGGATCGGCCCCACCTTTCCCCTCGGCGGCGCGGAATCGCGTGAAGTGCCGGACCGGCTGGGACGCGGGCTCCGCCGCCTCGCCGTCGGGATCGCCGTCCGGCGTCGCGGTCGTGCCGGCCGTGGTCGCCGGGGCCGCCCGGAGCAGGGCACGGACCACGTCGACGGCGGCGCGCAGGGTGGTGGCCGGGGCCAGGCGCGGCCCGGCGGCGGCCGGGGTACCGTCCGCGGTGCGCTGGGCCAAGCGGTTCAGCAACGACTCCTCGACCGGCAGGCCCGCCGCCGCTCGGCCGCTGAGCACCGAGGCCAGCCAGTCGTGCGGTGCCGCGCCCAGCGAGCGCGCCGCGCCGCGCAGCACGATGGCCGAACCTCGGCCGGAGGCCAGATCGAGCCGGCCCAGAGCCTCCGCGACGAGGCGGCTCTTGCCGCTGCCGCCCTCACCGGTGATCAGTATGATCCCCGGCCGGCGTGCCGCCCACACCTCCGCGATCTCGGCGAGCTGCGCGGCTCGGCCGATGAAAGGGGCGGTTGGCATGCGGCCACGATACGCACAAGTGCGTAGAGACGCCTGCCGACCTCATACGGCACGCTGTTCGGCATGGCAGAGGGTGTCGCAGAGGGTGTGATCGACGGGGGACATCAACCGCTCGCACTGCATTGGGCGGCGCGCACCGACGTGGGGCTGG
Source organism: Dactylosporangium sp. NPDC000555 (assembly GCF_040300025.1). Lineage (NCBI taxonomy): Bacteria > Bacillati > Actinomycetota > Actinomycetes > Micromonosporales > Micromonosporaceae > Dactylosporangium > Dactylosporangium sp. NPDC000555. The sequence goes on from NZ_JBEPDB010000002.1 coordinate 86,184, forward strand.
TGCGCGGCACCAACCAGGACTCGGTGTTCGCGGGCGACCGGCTGCTCGCCGTCGCCGACGGGATGGGCGGCATGGCGGCCGGTGACGTCGCCAGCCGGCTCGCCATCGAGGCGATGAGCCCGCTGGACGAGGAGTTCGCCGGCAACGACCTGCTGACCGCGCTGCGCACGGCGGTGTCCGACGCCAACCGGCGCATCCGCGACGAGGTCGAGGCCGACCCGGAGAAGCTCGGCATGGGCACGACGCTCACCGCGGTGCTGTTCTCCGGCGACCGCATCGGGATGGTCCACATCGGAGACTCCCGGGCCTATCTGCTGCGCGGCGAGGAGTTCGGCCAGATCACGCGCGACGACACCTACGTGCAGATGCTCGTCGACGACGGCCGCATCACGCTCGAGGAGGCGGCGACCCATCCGCAGCGCTCCCTGGTCAGCCGGGTGCTGCAGGGGCAGCCGACCGATCCGGTGTACTCCGTGACCGCCGCCCGCGCCGGTGACCGCTATCTGCTGTGCAGCGACGGGCTGTCCGGCGTGCTGCGGGCGGAGACCATCGAGGATGTCCTGCGCGAGTACGCCGACGTCGACGAGTGCGTCGAGCGCCTCGTCGACCTGGCGCTGCGCGCGGGCGGCCCGGACAACATCACCGCCGTGGTCGCGGACATCGTCGGCGACGACGTGCCCGAGCGCAAGGGCCTGCGCGGCCGGCTGCGCTCCTGGCTGGGCCGCGACGAGTTCAGCGGCGCCCGCCTGCCCGCGTGAGCGCCGGCGCCACGAACGGCTCGCCGCGATCGGCCGGATCGTGGCAACCGGCGAATAACCCCGGGCCGCTCCGGTCGTTGAGCACGATGAGCACATCCCTGGCGCTCCCCCTCGCGAAAGCGGCACCGTAGTGGTCGGCAACCTCCACACGTTCTGGATCGTTCTGCTCACCGCGGCGGCGGCACTCGCCGCCGCGGCCGCCATCGGCCCCGTCCCCGGCCTGGTCGCCGTCGCCGCGGTCGCGGGCCCGGCCGCGCTGGTGCGCGCCGGGGAGCTGATCCGGCTGGCGTTGCGCATCCACCGCGGGCGGGGCGGCTTCGGGCCGTGCCGCGGGGCCGGGTTCCTCGGTCTGGGCGCGCTGTTCACCGGTGCCGGGGTGAGCGTCACCGGCCTGCCGTGGTTCGATCCGGGACCGGTCGCCGCCGCGACGACGCTGGCCGCCGTTCCGGCGTACCTGCTGGGCCTGCTGCTCCTTCCGGGCGCCGCGCCGACCCTCGGCGCCCGGCTGCGCCGCCTGGTCGACGGCGCCGGCATCGGCGTCAGCCTGTTCTACTGCGCCTGGGTCCTGGCGCTGGACCGCTCGACGCCGGCCGCCGGGCCGCTGCGCCTGGCGGTCGCGCTGACCGGGTGCGTCGCCGTCGCGGTCGCCGTCTGCACCGGGCTGCGCGCGGTGCGCCACCGCTGGGCCGCCCTGGGCTGCGGTGGTGGCGCGGCCCTGTCGATCGTCGGCGTCGACGCGTACGCCCTGCTGCTCGGCCACCACCGCGCCTGGCCGGAGGCGCCGGGCGTGGTCGTGGCCGGGCTGGTCGTCGCGGGGCTGGCGATGATCGCCGGCCCCTTCCTCATCGTGGCCGGCGCCCGCCGCGCCGACGACGAGCCGACGAGGCCGCACGCCGCCGACGAGGGCGGTTCGTTCGCCGGGTATCCGCTGTTCATCGGCCCGGCCCTGCTCGCGGTCGCGGTGTCGGTGTTCCACCTGCTCACTGGCGGCCGCTTCGACGGCACGTCCGTGGCCCTGGGCAGCGCCGCCTTCGCCGCGCTCGCCGTGCGGGAGTTCCTCGCCGCGCGGGACATCCGGCGATACGCGCAGGCCCTCGCCGGCCGCGAGGCGCGCTTCCGCACCCTTGTCTCCGGATCGACGGACGTGGCGATCGTGCTGGACGCGGACCTCGTCGTGCGCTGGCAGTCGCCGGCCGCCGCCCGCCAGTTCGGCCTGTCCGACCAGGACACGCTCGGCCGGCCCCTGACCGACCTGCTGCACCCGGCCGACGCCGCGCCCGCCATCGCGGCCCTGCGGGCGGTGCTCGACGGCCACCAGCACGCGCTGGTCCAGGCCCGGCTGCGTGACGGCTTCGGCCGCTGGCGGGACACCGAGTCCACGGTCAGCGACCAGCGCGCCGCGCCGGAGGTGGGCGGGCTCGTGGTACACGTGCGGGACATCGGCGACCGCGCCCAGCTCCAGCGCACCCTGGACGAGGTCACCTGGACCGACGACCAGACGGGCCTGGCCAACCGGCGCAAGTTCGTCGCCGCCGCGAGCGAGGCCCGCGCCGGTGGGCGGGACGGCTCACTGCTCGCGCTGGAACTGGAGCGCTTCGAGAGCGTCGCTGACCTGCACGGCCCGGCGGTCGCCGGCGCGGTGCTCATCGAGGCCGCCCGCCGGCTGCGCGTCGCGACCGCCCGCGACGACCTGCCGGCCCGGCTCGGCACTGCGGCGTTCGCGGTGCTGACGGAGGCGCCGCTGGTACACGCCTTCGCCCTCGCCACCCGGTTGGCCACGGCCCTGGCCGAGCCGTTCCACCTGCCCGGCCACACCGTGCACCTGGCCGCCGACGTCGGCGTGGCCGACCTGCTCGGCGCGGGCAGTGTGGAGGAGGCGCTGCGCCACGCCGACGTGGCCCGCCGCCGGGCCCGCCAGCTCGCCCGGGGCCGCGGCGGCGGCCGGGTCGAGTGCTACGACAAGTCGTTCGAGACCGCGCTGGTGCGCCGCACCGAGATCGAGCAGCAGCTACCCGGCGTGATCGGCCGCGGCGAGCTGGACCTGGTCTTCCAGCCCGTCGCCGACCTCGCCACCCGCCAGCCGGTCGGCGCGGAGGCGCTGCTGCGCTGGCGGCACCCGCGGCTGGGCTCGATCCCGCCGGCCGAGTTCCTGCCGATCGCCGAGGAGCTCGGCGGCGGCATCGCCGACGAGATCGGGGAGTGGGTGCTGCACAGCGCGTGCCGGCAGCTGTCCCGCTGGCGCCGCGACGGCCGGGAGCTGTGGATCTCCGTGAACGTCACGGCCCGCCAGCTCACCGGCGACGGCTGGCTGGCCACGGTCGCCACCGCCGTGGACACCCACTGCGTACCCGCCGAGGCACTCGTCGTCGAGGTCGCCGAGGCGGCGCTGCCCGACGACGCGTTCGCGGTCGACCAGCTGGCCGGCCTGCGCGCCCTCGGCGTGCGGACCGCCCTCGACCACTTCGGCACCGGCCCGACGGCCCTGGCCCACCTGCGCCGCCTGCCGATCGATGTACTGAAGATCGACCAGGCCCTGTTCAGCGAGCCCGCCGGCCGCCGCGGCCCGGCCACGCCGATCGTGGACGTGGTCGTGGGGCTGGCGCGGCGCCTGGGCATCGACGTGATCGCGTGCGGCCTGGAGACCGAGTCGCACGTCGACGTGGTACGCGCCGCCGGCTGCCCCCTCGGTCAGGGCTTCCTGATCAGCCCGCCGGACCACGCCGAGCACGTCGAGGCCTACCTGGAGCGGCACCGCATCCCGCTGCTGTAGCGGCACGCCCCTTCGACGGCGCCGAGCCGCGACGGAGGGCGGCTCAGGCCCGGGCGTCGCCGGGCGGCGGCGTCCGCAGCGTCAGGATCAGGTCCAGCACGAGCGCCGTCCAGCCCGTCTGGTGCGCCGCGCCCAGCCCCGCCCCGGTGTCGCCGTGGAAGTACTCGTAGAACAGCAGCAGGTCGTGCCACGCCGGGTCGTTCTGGAAGAGTTCCACGTCGCCGAAGACGGGGCGGTGGCCGCGCTCGTCGTCGAGGAACAGCCGGACCAGGCGGCGGGACAGGTCGTCGGCCACCGCGTCGAGCGTCGCCATCCGGCCGCTGTTCGCCGGGTACTCCACCTGCAGGTCGTCGCCGAAGAACTCGGCGAAGCGGCGCACCGCCTCGATCAGGATGTAGTTGACCGGCATCCAGATCGGGCCCCGCCAGTTCGAGTTGCCGCCGAAGAGGCCGCTCGTGGACTCGCCGGGCTCGTAGCCGACGGTGTACTCGTGGTCACCGAGCTGCACCGTGAAGGGCTCGTCCTTGTGCGCCCGGGAGAGGGTGCGCAGCCCGTACGGCGAGAGGAACTCCTCCTCGTCCAGCATCCGCTGCAGGATGCGGATCAGCTGGTCCGGCCCGACCATCGACAACAGTCGCAGCTGCTGGCCGCCGCGGCTCTTCTTCGCCCCGACCACGTCGCCGTACTCGGGCTTGTTGGTCAGGAACCAGCGCAGCCGGGCGGCCACGTCGGGCAGCCGGCGCAGGGTCGAGGAGCTGATGATCGTGGTCGCGGTCAGTGGCAGGAGACCCACGACGGAACGCACCTTGAGCGGGATCTGTTGCCCGTCGGCGGTGCGCAGCACGTCGTAGAAGAACGCCTCCTGCTCGTCCCACAGCCCGAACTCGTAGGCGGCGTCGGCGATGTAGGCGAAGTGCTCGAGGAACTTGGCGGCGATGTCCTCGTACACCCGGTCGTGCACGGCGAGGGTGAGCGACATGTCGAGCAGGTTGAGGGCATACATCGCCATCCAGGCGGTGCCGTCGCTCTGCTCGAGCCGGCCGCCGACCGGCAGCGCGGCGGAGCGGTCGAACGGCCCGACGTTGTCCAGGCCGAGGAAGCCGCCCTCGAAGACGTTGTTGCCCTCCGCGTCCTTGCGGTTGACCCACCAGGTGAAGTTCAGCAGCAGCTTGTGCAGCACCCGGGCGAGGAAGTCGAAGTCGCGCGAGCCGTCCAGCACGAACACCCGCAGCGCGGCCCAGGCGTGCACGGGCGGGTTGACATCCCCGAACGCCCACTCGTAGGCCGGGATCTGCCCGTTGGGGTGCATGTACCACTCGCGCAGGAGCAGCAGCAGCTGCTCCTTGGCGAAGCCGGGGTCGACGCGGGCGATCGCCACACAGTGGAAGGCCAGGTCCCAGGCGGCGTACCAGGGATACTCCCACGGATCGGGCATGGACAGCACGTCGCAGCTGTTCATGTGCCACCAGTGGCTGTTGCGCCCGTAGCGGCGGCTGTCCGGCGGCGGCTCGGAGACCGGGTCGCCCTGTAGCCAGCGCGCCACGTCGAAGTGGAAGAACTGCTTGCCCCACATGAGCCCGGCGACCGCCTGCCGGACGATCATCTTCTCCTCGGCGCCGGCCGCGGCGGGCACCAGCGCGTCGAAGTACGCGTCGGCCTCGGCCTTCCGCCTGGACATCGTGGACTCGAAGCCGGCCCTCAGGTCGGCCGGGGCGAGGTCCTTGGCGCCGGGGGCGTTGAGGTTGAGCCGCAGCCGGATCTCGTGCGAGCCGCCGGCGGGCACCGAGATCTGGTAGTACAGCGCGGCCTTGGTGCCCACGCCGTCGGGGTTGACGCTGTCGGCGCCGTGGATGACGTGGTCGCCGATGCCGTCCTTGGGATACTCGCGGCCGGGCTTGCCCCAGATCCGCAGCCCGTTGGTCTCGTTGTTGCAGAACAGCGGGCGCGGCGTGCCGTCGCCGGTGAGCGCGAGGCGCCCGAGCAGCCGGTGCTCGGCCAGCAGGCCGTTGTCCTTGGCGCGGATCTCCGGCATGTAGTCACGGCCGGGCAGCCCCCACGCCCAGGTGTTGCGGAACCACAGCGTCGGCAGGAGGTGCAGGGTTGCCGGGTCGGGCCCCATGTTCCGGATGTGGATGCGGATGCACATGTCGGTCGGGCCGGCCTTGGCGTAGTCGACCTCGACCGCCCAATACCGGTCCTCGCCGAAGATGCCGGTGTCGACGAGCTCGTACTCCGGCTCGGCACGCCCGCGCCGGCAGTTCTCCGCCACCAGGTCGTCGTATGGGAACGCCTGCTGGGGGTAGTGGTAGCGCCACTTCATCCACGAGTGCGTCGGCGTGGAGTCCAGATACCACCAGTACTCCTTGACGTCCTCGCCGTGGTTGCCGAGGTCGCCGCCGAGGCCGAACATCCGCTCCTTGAGGATCGCGTCCTTGCCGTTCCACAGGGCGAGGGCGAAGCAGAACGTCTGCCGGTCGTCGCAGATGCCGGCCATGCCGTCCTCGTTCCACCGGTACACCCGGGACCGCGCGTGGTCGTGCGGGAAGTGGTCCCAGGCCGTGCCGTGTGCGCTGTAGTCCTCGCGGACCGTGCCCCAGGCGCGCTCGGACAGGTAGGGCCCCCAGCCCCGCCATGGACGCTCCCCGCTGTCGGCTTCGGCCAGCCTCCGGCGCTCGGCGTTCCCATCGTCCTCGATCACGCGGCTATTCTCCGTTGTTCATGTCTCGGTCAAGTAGAGACCCGACCCTTCACCCCTTACGTGGCATTTGTTACTACACCAAGCCGCCCCTTGATCAATAGTTTTGTGGCGAACCGCTCGCCGATCGCCACCCCCAGCCACCAAGATTGTGCGCATGGTGGTGTTCGGTGTCCAGGTATGTGGTGATTTGTCGTTTGGAGCGTCGCATGAGTGGCTTGTCCCGGATGGGGCCGGCGGCTACGCGATGGGCACCGTGCCCGGGCTGCGGACCCGGCGGTACCACGGGCTGCTCGTGGTCGCCGAGCCCGGTCAGCCCGGCCGGCGCCACCTCGGCCTGGCCGCGCTCGACCCGGTGCTCACCCTGCCCTCCGGCGCCACCGTCGAGCTCGCGGTGCACGAGTGGGCCGGCGGCGTCGTCAGCCCCGCCGGGCACACCCTGCTGGAGCGCTTCGATCTCGTCGACGGGCTGCCCCGCTGGCGCTGGCGGATCGGCCCGGTCGTGATCGAGCGCGAGTTGGCCATGGTGCACGGCCGGGCGCACCTCGGCGTCGTGCACCGGCTCGTCAGCGCGCCGGGCCCGGTCACGCTCGCCCTCAAGGCGCTGGTCACCTGGCGCGACGTGCACGGCGAGCGCACCGCCGGCGGCCCCGCCCCGCACGTCGAGGCGCACGACGCCGGGGCGGTGATTGAGCGCTCCTTCAGCATCGCCGGCCCCGGGTTCACCGGGATCGGGCAGTGGTATCGCGGGGCGCACGCCCGCCTGGAGCGGGAGCGCGGGCTGGCGGCGCAGGAGGACCTGTGGTGCGCCGGGCAGTTCACCGCGCGGCTGGAGCCGGGGGAGAGCATCGAGGTCGAGGCGTGGGCCGGCACGGACGCGGCGCTCGGCGCACAGCGCATCGTCGAGCGGGCCCGGCGGCGGGCCCGGGCGCTGACCCACGACGCCGCCGACGGGGTGGACCGCGCCCTGGTGCTCGCCGCCGACGCGTTCGTGGTCGCCGGCGCCGCGGGCGCGCCCGACGTCATCGCCGGGTACCCGTGGTTCGGCACGTGGTCGCGCGACACGATGACCTCCTACGAGGGCCTCTTCCTGTCCACCGGGCGGTACGACGAGGGCCGCGAGCTGCTGCGCGCCTACGCCGCCACGCTCGACGACGGCATGCTCGCCAACACCGCCGACACCGGCCGCACCGAGCACAACACCGTCGACGCCACCCTGTGGTTCCTGCACGCCGTCGAGCGGCACGTGGCCGGCAGCGGCGACGACGACCTGGCCGCGGAGATCCTCCCCGCGCTCGACGAGGTGGTCGCCGCCCACCTGCGGGGCACCCGCTACGGCATCCGGGCCGACGCCGACGGGCTGATCACGCAGGGCGCCCCGGGCGTCGCGCTCACCTGGATGGACGCCCGGGTCGACGGGGTCCCGATCACGCCGCGGGCCGGCAAGCCGGTCGAGGTGAACGCGCTGTGGATCAACGGGCTCGGCGCGATCGCGGCGCTGCGCGAGCGCCTCGGCCGCGACGCCGGCGACACCCTCGCGCTGCTGCGCCGGGCGCGGGAGAGCTTCGAGCGGCGCTTCCCGTTGGAGCGGGGGGCGCGGCTGTACGACGTCGTCGACGGCCCGGCGGGCGACGACCCCTCGCTGCGGCCCAACCAGCTGCTGGCGTGGAGCCTGCCCCGCGGCCCGATGCGTGGCCGGCCGGCGCCCGGGGCCGCGTCGGCTCTGCTCACACCGCTCGGGCCGCGCAGCCTCGCGCCATCGGACCCGGCCTATGTGGGTGCCCACGCGGGCGGGCCGGCGCAGCGTGACGCCGCCTACCACCAGGGCACGGTGTGGCCCTGGATGATCGGTCCGTACGCGGACGCCCACCCGGCCACGTCCGCGCACCAGCACGACGAGCTCCTGCGGGGCCTCGAGGCGCACCTGTGGGAGTGGGGTGTCGGTTCGGTCAGCGAGACGGCGGACGGGGACCCGCCGCACCGGGCGACGGGCTGTCCGTTCCAGGCCTGGTCGGTCGCGGAGACCCTGCGTGTGCGAAGGAACGCCGAGCCCGTACGGCGGAATGTCGGCTGACCGTTACACCGAAGAAACCAGATTTGCCGCAGCGGTAACCCTCGCCGGGCAGGATGAGACGCAAACCCACCCAACAGCTCACACGCGGGGGCGAAAACGCGTGTGTACCCGCTGTCGCGCGTGGGTATTTAGGCGACCGTTTTGATCAACGATCTGTGGGGGCGGCCACGTGAGCGAGACCATCGGGACCGGGAATCGACAACCGTTGCGCATTCTGATGCTCTCGTGGGAGTACCCGCCCGTGGTCGTGGGTGGCCTTGGCCGCCACGTCCACGCCCTGGCGACGTCCCTGGTGACGGCGGGACACGAGGTGACGGTCGTGACGCGGCACGCGCCCGGCGCGCCGCTGGAGGAGTACGCGGAGGGCGTGCGGATCGTGCGGGCCGCCGAGGACCCGCCGCTGTTCCCGCTGACGACCTCGACGCTGCTGGCCTGGACCATGGCGTTCAACCACACGCTGACGCGGGCCGCGTTGCGCGCCGCGTCCACCGGCGACTACGACGTGGTCCACGCCCACGACTGGCTGGTCACGCACACCGCGGTGACCCTCAAGGAGTCCCTCGACCTGCCGCTGGTGGCGACGATCCACGCCACCGAGGCCGGGCGGCACCAGGGCTGGCTGCCCGACGAGATGAACAAGTGCATCCACTCCGTCGAGTGGTGGCTCGGACACGAGGCGTGCCGCGTCGTCGTCTGCTCCGAGTACATGCGCTGGGAGGTCACGCGGCTGCTCGACCTCGCGCCGGCGCGGGTGTCGGTCGTGGCCAACGGCGTGGACGCGAGCGTCTGGCGGGCGCCGTCCCGGGCGGTCAACGCGGCCCGGGCGCGGTTCGCCGCCGACGGGCCCCTGCTGGGGTACGCCGGGCGGCTCGTCTATGAGAAGGGCGTGCAGGACCTCATCGCCGCGCTGCCGGAGCTGCGGGCCCGGCACAACGGACTGCGGGTCGTCATCGCCGGCGACGGGCCGCACCGCGCCGAGTTGCAGGAGGAGGTGCGCCGGCTGCGGCTGCAGCGCGCGGTCAGCTTCACCGGCTTCATGGGCGAGGGCGAACTGCCCGCGCTCATGGCCGCCACCGACGCCCTCGTCGTGCCGAGCATCTACGAGCCGTTCGGCATGGTCGCCCTGGAGGGCGCCTCCGCGGGCGCGCCGCTCGCCGTCGCGGCCACCGGCGGGCTCGCCGAGATCGTCGAGCCCGGCGTCACCGGCGTGACGTTCCCGGCCAAGACCCCCGACGCGCTGGCCGCGTCCGTCGGCACCCTGCTGGAGGACGAGCCGTTCGCGCGCCGGGTCGCCAAGCGGGCGCGCTCGATGGTCAGCGAGCGCTACGGCTGGTCGACGATCGCGAACAACACCGCCGACGTGTATGCCACCGCGATCACCGAGGCGCCGGGCTTCGCGGCGAGGCAGGCCGCCGCGTTCCTCGAGCACGGCCGACCACGGATCGTCGTACCGGAGGGTAATCTCCTGACGCTGTGATCGAGCGGCGGACGGATCGAACGGATATATCGGATTTCTGACGGTCCCGGCGATGCGATTCGCCGGGGTCGTCGCATTTGGGTCTCGCCACGGCGTTGCTTCCCCGGTACGGTTCCCACGTACAGCGACCGGAGTCGATCAGGACGGCAACTGGGTTGAGCGGCAGCGCCGACGAGGTACTCGGCAACAGGTACCGGCTGATCGCACCCGTCGGCACCGGCGGCATGGCCGTGGTGTGGCGGGCCCGCGATCTCGTGCTCGACCGCGACGTCGCCGTCAAGCTGCTCGCCGGGGAGCTGGCGAGCAAGGCCGGCAACCGCGAGCGGATTCGCGCCGAGGCCCAGGTGGTCGCCCGGCTGCAGCACCCCAACATCACCGCCGTGCACGACTACGGCGAGGCCGGCGACCTCGCCGCCGGGCGCAACGGCCGCCGCCCGTACGTGGTCATGGAGCTGCTGGAGGGCGAACTGCTCTCCGACCGGCTGCGCTCGGGGGCGATGTCGTGGCGCCGCGCCACCCAGATCTGCGCCCAGGTCGCCGCCGGGCTCGCCGCCGCACACGAGCGCGGGGTCGTGCACCGCGACATCAAGCCCAGCAACGTCATGCTCACCCGCGCCGGCGCGAAGATCCTCGACTTCGGCGTCGCCGGGCTCGCCGGCTCCTTCGACCCCGACGACGAGCGCGACGGCACCGTCTTCGGCACGCCCGCGTATCTCGCCCCGGAGCGGCTGCTCGGCGGCGGCGTCGTCCCGGCCACCGACGTGTACACCGTCGGGCTGCTGGTTTACCGCTGCCTGACCGACCGGCTGCCCTGGCACGCGGATACGCCGACGCAGATGATCGCCAACCACGTGTACGAGCCGCCGCACCCGCTGCCGGAGATCCCCGGCCTGCCGCCCGAGGTGGTCCGCCTGGTCGGCCGCTGTCTGGCCAAGGACCCCGCCGCCCGGCCGCCCGCCGTCGACGTGGCCCGGGTGCTGGCCGGGGCGACCGGGATCCACGTCGTGCTGCCCGGCGAGGACGGCTCCTCCACGCAGGAGGTGCACGCGCCGCCGGACGCCGAGCCCCGGTGGGGGCTGCCCGGTCCTCGCCGGCCGCGCAGCGCCCGCTGCAACGCCCGCCGCACGTGGGTGGCCGTCGCGGCGACCGTGGCGGCGGCCGGCGCCACCACCGGCATGATCGTGTGGAAGCCGTGGGCACCCAAGCCCGGCTGCAACGTCGACTTCTACATCCACCCGCAGTTCGGCCCCAAGGTCGACAGGCCGTTCGAGGCCCGGGTCACCGTCGCCAACGTCGGCAATCGCACCCTCGACCGGTGGACGCTGCGCTTCGTCTTCCGCGGCGGCCAGACGGTCGACCGCGTCGAGGGCGCCGGCCAGTACCAGCCCGGCGTCGGCGGCCAGGTGGTCACCGGGCAGGCGCCGCTACCGCCCGGCAAGGCGGTCACCTTCGGCGTGTGGGGCCACGGCGGCACCCCGCGTCCGCCGAGCGACTTCATGCTCAACGACGTCCCCTGTGACCAGCGCACCGCCCATCGCGGGCCGCAGGACTCGCTCCCGGCGATCACCGAGATCGTCGACGCGCCGGCGGAGAAGTCCCGCCCGCCGACCAACCAGCAGGGCCCGCCGCCGGGCGGCGACCCGAACAATCCTGGCCCGCCGCCGCCCGGCGGTGACCCGAACAACCCCGGCCCGCCGCCCGGCGGCGACCCGAACGACCCGGGCCACCACACCGGCCGGCCGGGCCTGCCGCCCGGCTACGTCGCGACCACCCTGCCGGCCCAGCGCGCCCGCCGCAAACCGGGCCCGGGGTGAGGCGAAGAGTCCGCTGAAGATCGTCGCGGGTGGTGATCGGCGGCGCCGCCGCATGGGGGACAATGGTCCGATGCGATTCGGTGTTTTGGGCACGGGACACTGGGCGACGGTCACGCAGGCGGCCGCTCTCTCGACACACCCCTCGGCGACACTCGCCGGCGTCTGGGGCCGCAGCCCTGACAAGACGGCCGACCTGGCGTCGCGATACGGGGTGCCCGCGTATGACGACGTCGACGCGCTGTTCCGCGACGTCGACGCCGTCGCGATCGCGCTGCCGCCGGACGTGCAGGCGCCGCTCGCCGTGCGGGCCGCCAGGGCCGGCAAGCACCTGCTGCTCGACAAGCCGGTCGCCCTCGACCCGGTCGCGGCCGATCAGGTCGTCGCCGCCGCCAAGGAGGCGGGGGTCGCCTCCGTCGTGTTCTTCACCAACCGGTTCGTGCCGTCGATCGAGGCGTTCCTGGACGACAATGCGGCCCTCGGCGGCTGGTATGCGGCCCACGGCACGATCTACACCTCGATCTTCCAGCCCGGGAGCCCCTACGCCGAGTCGGTCTGGCGCAAGCAGCACGGCGGCCTGTGGGACCTCGGCCCGCACGCGCTGTCCGTGATACTGCCGCTGCTCGGCCCCGTGGTCGACCTCTCCGCCGCCGAGGGGCCGCGCGACACCGTCCACCTGCTGCTGCGCCACGAGGGCGGGGCGGCGAGCACGCTCTCCCTCACCCTCGACGCCGCGCCGGACGCCACCAGCTTTGGCTTCTCGTACTTCGGCGAGCACGGCGCCACGACCCTGCCCGAGTCGGACATCACCCAGGTCGAGGCGTTCGGCGCCGCGGTGTCGGCCCTGCTCGACTCGGCCACGACCGGCGTGCCGCACGTGTGTGACGCCGCCTTCGGCGCGCAGGTGGTGCACATCCTCGCCGCCGCCGAGAAGGCACGGAGCACGTCGACGATCGTCGCGGTCTGAACCGCCGGATCGGCGCGGTCCCGACCGCCGGGGCCGCGCCGGACAAGTCACGATGCCCGGCGGCGTCGTGACTTGTCCGGAACGTCATCACTCGGCCATAGGCGGCCGAGTCGAGCCGTCTCAGCGCATCCGGCCGATCGTGGCGCGCAGGCGGCCCAGGTCGCGCAGGCGGCGCTCGTACGTCACCGCGAACCCGACCAGCAGCGCGCCCCCGATCGCGAGCGGCGCCCACCTCGGCAGGTAGTCCCAGTACACCCGGATCTCGTGGCCGACGAGCACCGCGAGCACGGCCCCGCCGACCCCGATCGGCGCCTTCAGCCGCAGCCGCGCGCCGGCCAGCACCACGCCGATCGCGGCTGTCCCCAGCAGCAGCCGACGCCCCGGATCGCCCGGCGTGACGAGCACCAGGGCCAGGCTGGGCACGAACCCGGCGAGCAGCCCCGGCCCGAACGCCGACCAGCTGGTCAGCTCCGGGTTGCGCCGCGCCGCGAACCACCCGGCGACCACGGCGGCCGCCCCCACCGGCACCGTGTACGCCTCGGTCAGGGACACATTCCCGGCGATGAGCACCAGCTCGTACGCGAGCAGCTCGGCCACGATCGCCGCCGCCGTGTAGGCAATCCGCGCTCCGCCGGCGAGCGCCCGCAGGCCGAGCGCCACGCCCCAGAGCCCGGCGACCCCGGCCGCCGCTGCCGCGTCGCCGGCCGTGAGCAGCGCCGCCACCAGGGCAGCGGCGTGCGCGACGGCGTCGAGCAGGCGCCCCTCGGCCCCCGCCTTCCGAGCGCCGCGTCCGCCGGTGGACCCGGCCGGCAGCGGGCGGCCCCGCAGCAGCCGGCCGGCGGCGAGGGCGATCGCGGCGGCGAGCAGCACCCAGTACGCCGCCGCGCGTAGCGGGAGGTCCGCGGCCCGCGCGGCGGCGAACGCCAGCCACACGCCGCTCACGCCGGCGACCGGCCAGGCCAGGACGCGGGCGACGGCGGTGCGCCCCAGCACGCCGGCGAGCACCGCGGCGGCGACGATCGCGCCGAGGGCGGACAGGGTCGTCGCCGGCGCGGCCAGGCAGCCGGCCAGGCCGGGCACGATGCCGGACCAGCAGGTCACGACGCCGAGCGCGGCGCCTCGCGAGGGGCGGCGCAGCGCCGCGGCGAGCGCGGTGACCAGGCCCGCGGCGAGGGTGACCGCCGGCACCACGGGCCACGGTGCCCCGGCCGCCACGCACGCCAGGACCAGGCCGAGGGCGGCGGGCGGCGCCGCGAGGTTCCAGGCCGCCGCGCCGACCCGCCGGGCGACCAGCACCGCCAGCACGGCCAGCACCGCGAGGGTGACGGCCGCCGCGGCCGGGCCGAACGCGGGCGGGGTAGCGGCCCACCATTCGCCGCCGCGAGGGCTCAGCCCCACGCCCGCCGGCGCGCCCCGCCAGACGGCGCCGAGCCAGGCCAGCGGCTGCAGCAGCGCATCGGCGGCCGCGGGGACCAGCGAGACCGCCGCCAGAATCACCGGCACCACCGCGGGAGCCGCATGGCCGAGCCGGACCGCCCCGCGACCGTCACCCGCGAGCGGCGGCGCCCCGCTGGGAGAGCGCTCGGCGCCCGTGTCACCGACGGCAGACGATCCGACGGCGCTGCCGGCCACCGGCGTCGAGCCGGGCGATGGTTGGGCGTCGCCGGTGTGCGGCAGGGTCCGGGCCGGCTCGCCGGTCGGTGGTGTCCAGCTCGCCTCGCCGGTCGGTGGCGTCCTGTCGGGTGATGGTTGGGCGTCGCTGGTGTGCGGCGGTGTCCGGGCCGGGTCGCCGGTCGGTGGTGTGCTGGTGGCATCGGCGGCGGCTGGTGGTGCCGTGGCGGGCAGTGGCGCCACGGCGTTCTCGGTGGCGGCCGCCGTCTGCGGTGGGCGGAAGCCGCGGGCGGCGAGCCAGGTGCCGGCGAGGGCGGCGGCCGCGTACGTGCCGAACCAGGTCGTGCCGTCGTTGTCCGCCGACACCAGGGTCGCCGCGAGCGTCACGCCGGCGCCCGCCGTGGCGGTGGCGATCGTGCCGGCGACGCGGGCGCGGTTGCCGAGCAACAATGCCGCGGCGGTCAGCATCGCCAGGCCGGCCGCGGCGCCGAGCAGGGCGGACGGGAGGGGGCCCGATTCCGCGGTACCGAGGCGGAGGAGGCGGAATGCGGCGGCGGTCGTGACGGGCAGGCAGAGCAGGGCCACGGCGGCGGCCGGGAGGCTCAGGTAGCGCTCGGTCGCGCGGACGGCGACCACCGTGGACAGTCCACCGAGGACGGCGTACACCAGCAGGGTCGCGAGCGGGGTGGCGAGGCCGGCGAGCGCCAGATGCGTGGCCACGAACGGGATCGCCACGGCGGCCCCGCGGACGGACGTGAGCGCGATCGCGACCAGCGCCGCCAGTGTCACGGCATCCACAGTGGCCACCAGGGCGGTGGTGGGGGCCGGAAGCGCCGCGGGGGCGGCGAAGGCGACCAGCACGGCGGCTGTCAACGGTACCGCGCGGTGGCGCAGCGACAGCCAGAGCGCGGCGGCGAGCAGGACCAGCGCGACCGGCTCCTGCCAGTCGAACAGGGGCTGCGGCGGGCCCCCGAGCGGCGCCTCGTCCGGGTGCCATGCCGGCAGCGCGCGGACGGCGGTCCGGATGGCGGCGAGGGCGGCGAAGTGCACGTACGGCGCGGCGAACCCGCCGGCCACCACCAGGGCGCCCACCCGGACGCCGCGGCGGACCCGCTGCGGCACGACGATCGCGGCCGCGGCGATGAGCAGCGCGAGTGCGGCGAACGCGACGTAGCGCTGGTGCGGGAACACCTCCGCGACCAGTCGCGCCCCGGCCACCGCGACGATGCCGGTCGCCACCCCGGCGCCCGCCTGCGCGGTGCGCTCGTGGGACAGCCCGGCCACCACGACCAGCGCGGCGAGCAGCACCATGGCCCCCGCGGCGCGCGCGGCCGCGGGCACACTGTCCGCAGTGGCCAGCGCGTGCAGCCCGGGCGGCAGCGCCGACAGGACCGCGAGGCCCGCCGGGATCCAGGCGGCCTTCTCCACGGTACGGCCCAGCAGCACGCCGATCGCCGCCATGCACACGAACACCAGCGTCCAGCCGGCCGCTCCGAAGCCGCGGTGCACCGCGAGCAGCGGCAGCACGGGCTGGAGCGCCGCGACGGCGGCCAGGCGCGGCGCGCGCAGGCGGGTGAGGGCCGCGTACCCGCCGGCGACGGCGGCGGTGAAGGCGAAGGTCAGCCCCGCGTACGTGGCCGGGGTCGTGGCCCGCGCGAGGCCGGCGAGGTCGACGTACCAGGCGGAGTACCCGTCGAGGAGCACCAGCAACACCCCGAGCGCGGCGAACGTCTCCGCGGTGGCTCGCAGCCGCCGGCCGAGCGCGACCGGCGGGACGGCGAGCGTGATGAGCGTGACGACGGCGAGGATGGCGGCGCGGCCGAGGACGCCGAAGCTGGCCCAGGCCACGACGGCGAAGACGATGGCGGCGCTGCCCAGCAGCAGGCCGCCGAGGACGAACAGGATGTTCTGGACGGTGCGCGGGGTGGCCTCGGGCCGCTGCCCGAGGATCGTCTCGTGAGGCGGCAACGGCCCGACCGGGCTCCCAACCGCCGCTCTCGCCGGCATGGCACCGGCCCCCGCCATCGCCGGCGCGGGTGCGCTGCTCGTCCCCGCTGCCCTTGCCAACGCGGCGCCGGCCCATGCCCCTGCCGGCGCGGCGCCGGTCCCCGTTCCTGCCGGCGTGGGGCCGGTCCCCGTTCCTGCCGGCGTGGGGCCGGTCCCCGCGGCTGCCGGCGTGGCGCCGGCGCCATGCACCGGAAATTTCGCGATATCAGGCGCTATAGTGGCAATTTCCGGTTTCATGGCACGCGCGGCGGCGACGACGGCGTTCACCCGGGCGGCGAGCATGTTGCGCTGCGACTGGATGTCGTTGAACCGCTGCACGGCGGCGCCGTAGCGGGTGCGGGCCGCCTCTACCGCGGCGTACAGCTCGAGGGTTCGTTCGTTGAGTCGCACGACCTCGGCGGCGTCGGGGTAGGGCGGCCGGCCGCAGCCGCTGCAGCCGGCCTCGAGCCCGGCGGGCGCGCCGCAGAACGGGCAGGGGTAGCTCACCATGTCGCACAGCATGAGGCCTGGCGGCGACGGGGCGAATCGGTTGGGCTACTCAACCGTGTCTGAGTACCGACCGCTTTCTGTGCCGCCGCCGTACCGGCATGCTGACGTGATGCGTTTGCTCACCGAGGCTGAATACAGGGCGACGATGGAACCCGAACCGATACGCATCGGTCCGCAGGACGAGCCGCCCTTCGACTTCTGGCCGTACTTCGACGAGGTGCCGGAGGCGGACCTCGGCGGCCACGACTTCTCGGCGGGCAGCGTCACCTATGCCTGGCACATGCCACGCGGCAATCTGCAGCACGTCCTGGTCAACTGCGAACAGCCGAACGTCTTCCTGGTGCTCGTCCTCGACCTGAACACCTCGTCCGTGCTCGGCCACCACCTGCTGGACATCTACGGCGTGTGACCGGTCACTCGTCGAGCCCGCGCTCGATCGCATACCGCACCAGGTCGACCCGGCTGTGCAACTGCAACTTGCCGAGCGTGTTCTGCACATGGTTCTGCACCGTGCGGTGGGACAGCACCAGCCGCTCCGCGATCTCCTTGTACGTCACGCCCTTCGCCACCAGCCGCAGCACCTCGGTCTCGCGCTCGGTCAGTCGCGGCGCGTCGGGGTCCTCGGCCCGGGTAACGCTCGCCAGCCGCCGGAACTCGCCGAGCACGAGCCCCGCCAGCCCCGGCGTGAAGACCGGATCACCCTGCGCGGTCCGCCGCACGGCCGCGAGAAACTCCGCCCGCGCCGCCGACTTCACCAGATAGCCCGTGGCCCCCGCCTTGACGGCGTCGAGCACATCCTGCCGCTCCCCGCTGGCGGACAGCATGAGAATGCGCGCGTCCGGGCAGGAGGCGAGAATGCCTTGGATGACCTCGACCCCGGACCGGTCCGGCAGCTGCAGGTCGAGCACCACGACGTCGGGCCGGACCGACCCGGCGATCCGCACCGCCTGAGCCCCTTCCCCGACGGCCGCGACCACTTCGTATCCACCCTCGGCGAGGTCGCGGGCAACCCCCTCGCGCCACATTGGATGATCGTCGACCACCATCACCCGCAGCTTCGCCCCGACGTCCACCCAAGCACCATAAACGTCCCCACGTCCGGATTCCCGCCCGCGGCGCCGTGATCCCGTGAATGTATCTCGCTCGCCAAGCCCCACGCCCACAGGACGACGGTTGCGAATGCGCGGCCTCCGGTTCGCGGCGGGCCCGGCAGCCCATCGTTGGCGGCCCCGGCGGACGGGCCGGGATCAGCGAGGGATCTGCAGCTCCACCTCCACGCCGGCGCTCGGGCCCGACGTGACGGTGACCGTGCCGCCCAGGTCGCGGATGCGGCCGCGGATCGACTGGGCGACGCCGAGGCGGCCGGCGCGCTCGGCCTCCGCCAGGCGGCCGTCCGGGATGCCGGGGCCGTTGTCGCGCACCGTGACCGTGACCGTGTCGTCCAGCTCCTCCAGCAGCAGCCAGGTGTGGGCCTCGGGGCCGGCGTGGCGGGCGACGTTGTCCAGGGCCGCGGCGACGGCGGCGGCGATCTCGGCGGCGACCGCCGCGGGGAGCAGCACCGGGGTCGCGGGTGAGGCGATCGTGACCGCGGTCGAGGCGTGCGCGTCGAGCAGCGTGCGCAGGTCGACGAGGTCCGGCGGCGGGGGAGCGGGAGCCGCGCGGGAACCGATGCCCCCGCCGCCCCAGCGGAACGCGACCCGCCGGCCCAAACGAGCCCGGGGACGGCCGGCACGCCGGGCCAGGGCCGGACCCGAGACCGGCGAACCAGGGGCACCAGCCGGCTCGGACCGCTGCTGTCGCGCCGGGCGGCCGGCGAATCCCGCCGGATCGACGGGCCGGGCGGCGCCTGCGGCTCCGGCCGCGTCGGTGGACGAGGGTGCGCCAGTAGACCCGGCCGCCGCCGCCCGGGGCGCGGCCGCCGCCGGGTCGGTGGGCGCAGAAGTGCGGGCCGTTCCGGCCAGGTCGGGAGAGCCGGCGATCGGCGCGGGGTCGGTCGAAGCCAACAGGGAGAGGGACGGCGCGCGGGCGGGGGACGCCAGCGGGGAAGGGGACGCGCCGGAAGCGGGCGACGCGGGCGGAGCGGGCGACGCGGGCGGAGCGGGAGACGCCGAGGGGGAGAGCGCCGCAGTCGGAGAGAGCGACTCGGCTGGAGAGGGAGACGCGGCCCGAGAGGGCGGCGCGATGGGGGTTTGGGTCGGCTGGTGTGGCGGTGGGGGTGTCGAAGTGACCAGGGCGCGGAGCACGGCCTCCTGCTCGCCGGCCAGGCGGCCCAGGTCGGCGGCCTCGCCGCCCAGCTCCGCGCCGCGGCGCTGGACCAGGGTGAGGACCTGCAGGACCGAGTCGTGGATGCCGCGGGCCAGGCGTTCGCGTTCGCGGGTGGCGGCCTCCAGCTCGATCGCCCGCTGCATGCGGGACTCGGCGTCGATGGCCAGGCGGGCGATGTGGCCCACGCCGATGCCGGCCAGGATCATCAGGACCGGGCCATTGGCGGTGGCCTGGCTCAGGCCGTCGCGCACGACCACATCGGCCGCGCTGAGCAGGATCGCGGCGATCGCGCCGCGGCGGCGGCCGCCGGAGATGGCCCAGGCCACCACCGGGCCGGCGACCCAGGCCATCGGCAGGGTGGGTGCGCCGAGGCCCAGGCCGGCGGGGTTGACGATCCAGCGGGAGGCGAGCAGGCAGCAGGCCGCGACCGCGAGGTCGGCGGTGAGCAGCGGCCAGCCGCGGCGCTCGGGGCGCGCGTAGGCGAGGCTGCTCACCGCCGTCCAGACGACCATCACGCCGATGATCAGCCAACCGCCCGCGGGCCACGCGTAGTGGTGGAAGTTGTTGATCATCAGGACGGCGGCGTAGCCGAGCGCGGTGATGCGGAAGACCATCAGCGCCCGCCACAGCGGACCCTCCAGGCCCGGCACCGTGTCCCGGTCGCCGCCGCGGACCATGTCAGACCCAGTGCACCGGCGGCAGGCCGGCCTCGTCGAGCGCCGCGTTGACCTTGCTGAACGGGCGGGAGCCCAGGAATCCGGCCGGGTTCATCGGGCTGGGGTGGCCGGCCTCGATGACCCGGTGCTGCGGGTTGGTGACCAGCCCGGCCTTCTTCCGCGCATATCCGCCCCAGAGCACGAACACGACCCGCCGGTCAAAGGAGTTGAGTGCGTGGATGGCGGCGTCGGTGAAGTGCTCCCAGCCGCGGCCGGCGTGCGAGGCGGCCTTGCCGGCGCGCACCGTGAGCACCGCGTTGAGCAGCAGCACGCCGTCGGCCGCCCACGGTGTGAGGTCGCCGTTGGCGGGCGGGGTGACGCCGAGGTCGTCGCGCAGCTCCTTGTAGACGTTGCGCAGCGACGGCGGGACGGACACGCCGGGGCGCACGGAGAAGCTCAGCCCGTGGGCCTGACCCTCCTTGAAGTAGGGGTCCTGGCCCAGGATGAGCACCCGGGCCTGGTCCGGCGAGCACAGCCGGAACGCGGTGAAGAGGTCGGGCAGTGGCGGATACACGGGGCCGGCCGCATATTCGCTCTCCACGAACGTCTGCAGGCGTTGCACCACCTCGAGGTCGAGGTGCGGCTTCATCACGTCACGCCAGCCGGCGGGGAGGAGCTCCAGCAGATCCAACGACATGCACGGCACTCTACGAGGCGAGTACGACATTTTTGGTACCGGCTGAAAAGAGTATCTATCCGGATAAAATGGGACCATGACGCAGGTCGGACCCGTGGGCAGCGACGGTGAGCCGCTCACCGCGCTGTGGACCTGGCGGCAGCGGCTGGAGCAAGCGGACGCAAGACAGCAAAGGCAACAATCGGGCGAACACGGAGAAAATGCTGGTCCAAGGGACAGCATCGCACAGGACGGCCCCGTGGACGGGCCGAAACAGGGCGATCAGGGCTACCTTCCGCAGCTGCAGACCCGCCTGCGAGACGCCCTGGGCGACGTGCACCGCGTGATCGCGCGCATCGCCGCCGTACCGCCGGAAAACCGCACGGTCCTGCACCGCGCCATCGCCGCGGACCCTGCGGCGGCCGAGCGCGGCCTCGCCTGGCTGGTGGAGCGCTTCGACCAGCCCAGCGCCGTGGTGCCCGCGCTCGGCCGGCTCGCACCCGCGCTCGACGCGCTGATCGGCCCGCGCGGCCGCCAGCTCGACCTGTTCGGCGACGCGCTGCTCGCGGCGGCGCGCGAGGTGCGCGGCGAGCGGTGGAGTGACGAGGACGCCACCGCCTGGCGCGACGGCTGGCGCTTCGCGGTCGGCTGGCTGCGGCAGGGCGCCCAGTTGTACCAGGGTGAGACGCCGTTCTGGACGGGCACCGTGCTCGCGTACGACCGGCGCCGCGACGACGTCGCCGTGCTCACCGTCGCCACCGACCTGCCGTACCCGTTCCGCGCCGGCCAGTGCGCGATCGTCGAGAGCCACGAGGTGCCGGGCGTATGGCGGGCCTGCTGGATCGGCGACCCGCCGGGCGCGGACAACCATCTCGAGATCCACGTCCAGGCCGCAGCGGGGGATCACGCCACGGCCGCCCTGGTCCGCGGGTCGCGGGTGGGCGACCCGATCCGCCTGCACCGGGCCGAGGGCGACTTCGTCATCGGCGGCGGCGCGGCCCGCGCGGTGCTCATCGTCGCTGAGGACGTGCACGTCACCCCGGTCAAAGCGCTGCTGTCGGAGCTCGCCGAGCAGCGCGACGAACGGGTCGTGCACCTGTTCTGGGGCGTGTCGACCCGCGACGACCTCTACGACCTCGAGTCGCTGCGCGAGCGCGCGGCCCGCTGCGCCCACGCCACCGTGCACCCGGTGGTCGCGCGCGGGCCCGCGCACCCCTACCTCAGCGGCCCCCTGCCCCAGGTCGTCGTCGACTTCGGCGAGTGGACCTCGCACGACGTGTACCTCAGCGGCAGCCCGCTCGCCGTCGGCGTCATGCGCAACATGCTGCTGCAGTGCAACGTCTCACCGCGCCGGATCCGCGCGGTGACGCTGCGGGAGCCGGTCAGCTCGGCGTAGCCGAGAGCAGCGAGGCGGTGACGACGGTGTTGCCGAGGTATCCGCCGCGCTGCCGGTCGAACCTGCCCCCGCAGGTCACCAGCTCCAGGCGGGCGTCGGGGACCGGTCCGTACACCTGCCCGGCCGGAAAGTCCGCCTTGTCGAACAGCCGCACCGCGTCGACCCGGAACGTGGCCGACGAACCGTCCTGCCGGGCCACCGTCACCGCGTCGCCGGGTTGGAGCCGGCCCAGCTCGTAGAAGACCGCCGGGCCGGTGGCGGCGGTGTCGACGTGTCCGACGAGCACCGAGTTCCCGCGCTCGCCGGGGCTCGGACCCCTGCCGTACCAGCCGACGGTCTTCGGCTCTTTCAGCGACGGCGGCTCGAGTATGCCGTCGGCGTTCACGTCGACGCGCTCCACGGGCGCGTCGACCGCGATCGCACCGATGGAGACTCGGACCGGCGGCGACGATCGGCTCATGTAGGCCCCCGACGCCCCGGAGAAGTCGGACCCGGCCGGCACGACAGGCGGCGCGGATCCCAGCGAGCTGCCGATCATCCACACCCCGGCGACGACCAGTGCGATGATGAACAGCGCGGGCAGCCCGCGCCACCGGCCGTCCGGCCGAACAAGAAACTTCAAGCCGGTCGGCGGCGCCGCAGCAGCAACGCGCCCGTGGCGCCGATGACCAACAGCCCACCGCCGGCGGCCATGAGCATGTGGTTGGGCTCGTCCGCCGTGGCGCCGTCGCCGGTGGGCACGCCGCCCGCCGGCGAGACCACCAGCTGCACAACCGTCGACGTGCCGTCCCCGCAGTCGATGCTGACGTTGAACGTCCCCTCCTGCGTGCTGGTCGGGATGTTGACCGTCACGGAGAAGGCGCCCGAGGTCTTCCCCGGTTCCATCGGGATGCGCTCCGCAAGCCCCAGTGCCGTGCCGGCCACGTCGGCCGAGCGAACCCCGTCGGCACAGACGACGCTGAACGTGACCGGGCTGCCCGGCGTGACCGTGTTCGGCGTGACCGCGCCACTCGGGCTGGCCGAAGGGGCGATCACGACGGCGCCGAGCGCAGCGAGGAGAGTCTGCATGTGGTACATCTCACCGTAAACCCGGGTGAAAGCCGCACACCCGTCCAGGGCGACCATACCGTCGGCCGTATCCCGGTGCGACGATGGGAGCAGGGCTGTCACGAGTTGGAAATGTCGCAGTGACGCGCCCCGGCTGCCCATCGGGCGCGTTCATCTGAAATCCTGGCGCGAAGGGCGCCATAAGCGCCGGTCGCGGGCAATGGGGCCGCGGCCAGGAGCCGGCCTGCGGGACGAGACGGGAACGACGCGCATGAGTGAGTACAACATCACATACCCGGACGGTGAGCTCGAGCTCAAGACCCGCAAGGCGACAGAGGGACCGTCGGGGCTGGAGATCGGTTCGCTGCTCAACAAGACCGGTCACGTCACACTCGACACGGGCTTCGTGAACACGGCCTCATGCGTCTCGTCGATCACCTATATCGACGGTGACGAAGGGATCCTGCGCTACCGCGGCTACCCGATCGAGCAGCTCGCCGAGGGCTCGTCCTTCCTCGAGACCTCCTACCTGCTCATCCACGGCGAGCTGCCCAGCCCGGCGCAGCTCGAGCAGTTCACCACCCGCATCCAGCACCACACGCTGCTGCACGAGGAGATGCGCCGGTTCTTCGACGGCTTCCCGCGCGACGCGCACCCGATGGCGGTGCTCTCCTCCGCGGTCAGCGCGCTGTCGACGTTCTACCAGGACAGCCTCAACCCGTTCGACGAGGAGCAGGTGGAGATCTCCACCATCCGGCTCCTGGCGAAGGTGCCGACCATCGCGTCGTACGCGTACAAGAAGGCCATCGGCCAGCCCATGCTGTACCCGGACAACTCCCTGGGCTATGTCGAGAACTTCCTGCGCATGACCTTCGGCGTGCCCGCCACGCCATACGAGATCGACCCCGTCGCGGTCAAGGTCCTCGACATGCTCCTGCTGCTGCACGCCGACCACGAGCAGAACTGCTCGACCTCCACGGTCCGCCTCGTCGGCTCCAGCCACGCCAACCTCTTCGCCTCGGTGTCGGCCGGCGTCAATGCGCTGTTCGGCCCGCTGCACGGCGGCGCCAACCAGGCCGTGCTCGAGATGCTGCAGCAGATCCAGGCCGACGGCGGCGACGTCAGCTCGTTCGTGCGCAAGGTCAAGAACAAGGAGGACGGCGTCCGGCTCATGGGCTTCGGGCACCGGGTCTACAAGAACTACGACCCGCGCGCGGCGCTGGTCAAGAAGGCCGCTCAGGAGGTCCTGGGCCGCATGTCCCAGCCCGACCCGCTGCTCGAGCTGGCGATGCAGCTCGAGGAGATCGCGCTCGCGGACGACTTCTTCGTGTCCCGGAGGCTGTACCCCAACGTCGACTTCTACACGGGCCTCATCTACAAGGCCATGGGCTTCCCGACCACCATGTTCACGGTCCTGTTCGCGCTCGGCCGGCTGCCCGGATGGATCGCCCAGTGGCGCGAGATGATCAAGGATCCGGAGACCAAGATCGGTCGTCCCCGCCAGGTCTACACCGGCTACGGCTCCCGGGATTACACCCCGATTTCGGCTCGGTAAAGACCCGCTGCGCGGAGCGGTTCTTGCTCGTTTGTCTACTTGACGGAGATCGACCCCAGCTGTCTCATACATGAGTCCGTCTGGGGTCGTTGTCCGTTTTCGACAGGGAGCAATCGGAGCAGCATGAGCGCGCCAACGTTGTCGCCGCTACTGACCGCGGCAGTGCAGGACCGCACGTCCGGAGCCACCGGCGTGGCCCGGCAGGTGCTCGACGGCCTGGCCGAGTTCGTGCACGACCCCGCGACCCTGCGCGCGATGGTGGCGCCGCTGCCCGGGCTCCTGCCCGGGTATGCCTCGATGTGGCACATCGCCCGGGCGGCCAACGGCCCCGACCCGGGCCCCGCCCTGCGCGCGATCCGCGAGCAGCTCGACCAGGACGTCCACCGCTCGGTGTCCGTGGCCACGCGCCTGCTGCGGCAGCGCGGCGGCTGGGTGCGTACCGCACCGAGCAGCGCCCTGGTGAAGGCCACGGTCGCGGGCCTGTCCGCCGGCACCGTGGACGCTCCCGGCACCCGGGGCCTGGAGCCGGTCACCGGCCTGGCCGGCGCCGACGCGGTCAGCCCCACGCGGGTCCTCAACATCAAGGGCACCCTGGCCTTGGCCGCCGGCATCCCGACGATCGTCGTCACGACGTCGCTGAAGCTCGTGCCGGAGGACGTGTTCGAGGGCCTCGGCTCGCCCCTGTTCGAGCGCATCCCGCTCGAGGCCTTCTGGGCCGTGGTCCTCGACGGCGAACTGCTGACCCCTTCCGAGGCCGGTCGCCGCGCCGCCCAGCTGAGCTGACCCATCACGGAGGCGGCCGGAAACCCTGGCGAGGCAACGGCTTGTGCGATCGTGTGCGGTAATGTGCTCCACATTGGACAGATCCACACGGTCGGGAAGACGGCACGAATTGGGGGGTGTGCAGGGGCGCGCCGGGGGAGTACATTTCCTGCAACCCAAGGACGGCCGGGGCCGCCGCTTCCCCCGTGGCGGCGGCCCCGGTCCTTGGTTCCAGAAGTTGCGTCGTTCCGTACCGCGAGACCGTGACCGGCCGGCATGGCTGGCCTCGACGCGCCGTCCGCACCGTGATGCCTCGTCGGCTGGCTCCCTCGTCGCACTCGTTGTCGCCGTAGCGCGGTCGTAGCGGGAAACGGCGATCCGAACGGTCAGGACTTCTGGGGGCGACCGAGATCCGCGGGAGCGCCCGACACCGGGGCGTCCTCGGGCAGGTCCGGCAGCCCGAACAGCTCTGTCAGCCCCGTGATCTGCAACAGCCGGTGCACGAACGGCGACGGGCTGCTTACCTCCATCGTGCCGCCCACCTCGCGCGCCTTGTTGTCGATGGCGACGAGCGTCCCGATGCCGATGGAGTCCATGAACGGCACCCGGCGCAGGTCGACGGTCAGCACCCGGGGACGGTACGTCTCCACGGCGTCCAGCACCACGGAACGGAGCGCTCCCACGGTTGCCGCCTCCAGCGGCCCCAGCACTTCCACCACGATCGTGCCGCCCGGACCGTCGCCGGAGCGGTGTGTCCGGACCATTGCGTCGCCCATTCAAGCCGCGTACCCGACCCGCGAGCCGGGAAACGTCACGGACTGGCTGAGATCAACAACGGCAGGATGAGCGCGTAGGCGCACAGCAGCACGCACGCCTCCAGGCGGGTGATTCGGTTGCCCCGCTTGAGCAGCAGCCACGCGAGCACCCCGGCGCCGACCATCGCGCTGACCGCAGCGAAGCCGAACGGGGCGATGGTCTCCCGGCCGGCCGCGAGCCCCACCACCGCCCCGCCGATGAGGCTGTTGAAGAGGTTGCTGCCCAGCAGGTTGCCCACCATCAGGTCGCCCTCGCCGCGCCGCTGCGCCTGCACCGACGTCATGAGCTCGGGCAGCGCGGTGCCGCCGGCGACCAGGGTGAAGCCGATGACCGTGTCGCTGACGCCCCACCGGTGCGCCAGCGTCGAGGCGTTGTCGACGACCAGCTGCGCCCCGCCGAGCGTCGCGGCCAGCCCGAGCCCGGTCCGCGTCACCTCCACCCACCAGCGGCCGGGCCGGGGCGGCGGCTCGACGAACGCGGCGACGTCGTCCGGCAGGGGATCATCCGGCGGTACCCGGGACAGCCGCACCAGCAGCATCAGCGCCCCGATGCTCAGCGCGGCCAGCAGTACACCGGCCACGAACTTGAGCCCGACCAGGGCGAACGCCCCGAACACGGCGACCCCGGCAACCATCAGGGGTGCCTCGCGCACCGGCACCGAGGAGCGCACGAGCACCGGCGACACGACCGCGACCACGCCCAGGATCAGCGTGACGTTGAGGATGTTCGAACCGACGAGGTTGCCCAGCGCCAGCCCCGCATTGCCCTGCACCGCGGCGGTCCCCGAGAGCACGAACTCGGGCGCGCTCGTGCCAAGCCCGATGACCACGACGCCGATGATCACCGGCGCCACGCGCAGCACCATGGCGAGCCGGCCGGCGCCCACCACGAGCTGGTCGGCGCCGACGGTCAGCAGTACCAGGCCGACGATGCCGAGCCCGGCCACGAACAGGGTCGACATCCGCCTCCTCCCGATGAGCGCCTGGCACGACACGATACCGGCCCCGCCACGTGCAGGACGCTCCGTGGCGCGGCCGGAGGCCCGGACAGCGCGCACCGTCACCGCGCGGTGGCGCAGCAGAGTCGCTGGAAAGATCACCGAACGTCGTGGTCGGAAATCCGGGCCAGTTCCAGTGGATTGACCCCCTCCACCGCTGGCGGAAATCGGCGGAGGGCTCTACAGTTCTCAACGAGACCGGCGTCTTCCCCCGTGGATGCCGGTCTCCCTATTTTTGCAGGCCGTTTCCGGTGCCCGCCGCACCGCAGCGAGCCGGGTGCGGCCGTCGCCCGGGCGGGCCGTCTCCACAGTGGACGCCGGGTCGAGTGCGTTGTCCAGTTGCGGCGCCGAGGGCACCGGCGGCGCCGCTACTGTGGCTTTTTCCCTATTAGATCCACGTGTGACGACTCTCAGTGTTGCCCCGTTGATCTCCCAGTGGCGTGTGCATTGGGTGCCGAGGCCGGGTGGTGTGCTGCTTCTCGCTGATCTACCTGGCCCCGGACGCCAGGGTTCCGGCCTTCGCCGAACTCGCCCGGATAGTAAAAGCCGGGCGGATACCTGGTGACAGCCTTCAAGCACGGCGACGGCACCCTGCACCGCAACGCTCCCGGCAGCCGCGTCGAGAGCTTCGGCATCGACTTCGACCGGTACTGGCTCTCCGCCCGAGAGATGGAAAGAACGCTTCGCCGCCGCCGGGTTCGCAATCCCCGTGGACGGCCAGTTGTGAACTACAGAAGGTAACTGGTCGCGTCATCGGCCGGCGTTCACGAACGCGACGATCTCGACGAGGCCTGGCCGGTAGCCGTCGCTGGTGTCCACCTCCAACTCCGGCACATCGAGCTGGACCCGGTCGAACCCGTCGTGGCCTACCGCGTGAACCTCACGATCGCTAAGGTGGGAGTCCGCATGCGCGCGCCGCGCCGGGTTCTCCTCCTGCCGCCGCCGGATCCGCGCCAGGGCCGTCTCAGCCGTGACCTGGCAGTGCACCACGCGAATGTTCGCGATCTCACCAAGCGGCTGCAGGCGCGGACGCCAGACACGGTCCTGGAAGGCCGCCTCAGCGACCGTGGTGACTCCCGCATTCAGGAGCAGCTCCAGCACCTGGAAGAACGTAGGCAGCGTCCGCAGGGTTAGCTCGTCGCCCGGCGCGGCGACGAACTTACCGGTTGCGTGGACCATGCCCTCCTTGATCTCGTCCCGGCAGATCGCCGGACAACCGATCCCGCGCGCCAGGCGATGAGCGAGGGTGGTCTTTCCGGCGCCAGGCGGTCCGCTGACGACGACAAGGGTTGGTTTCTGCACCAGGCCGTTATAGCCGGGGAACCTCAGCTGGCCACCAACAACCTTGCCCACGAGTAACGGACGGCGCTCGATCAAAGGCCTAGGGCAATAGCTTTTGCAACGGTATGCCTCCAGCCGACAGCTTCCATGTCGTCGGATTCCACACCGATAGTTCCCACGTCGACGGGTTTCACACTGGCGGGTCCGTAACCTCGGGTCCCACAGCGGCAGGCCCCTGCAACCGCAGGCCCGCCGACCTCGGGCCGCTACTCCAGGCCCCGTAACCGCAGGCGCCGCGGTGCCTGCTGGCTGGGTCGCCGCAGTTGCCGAAGTCGCAGGTTTCGCAGCCGTGGTCGGTACCACCGATGCTGACGGGCCAGTTCCGGCGCACCGGCTCGTTGGCGTGACGCGTCCGTGGCCGTGCGGCGCCGCGTGACCTGCCCGGAGGTGTCCGCGGCGGCGTCCCGGCCCGCCGAGACGGCCGGAGCGGGCCGAGGGCGGCCGTTGGACCCCTTTGCTCAGGTCGGCGGGGCGGCGGCCGATCAGGGTCCCGAGGAGGGGCCGCATGGACAACACGCTCGCCATGGTCATCGACGACTCGCGCGCGATGAGGGGCATCCTGAAACGGATCCTGCTGCCGCTCGGCTTCGAGGTCCGCGAGGCCACGAACGGCAAGGACGCCCTCGACCAGATCTGGGACGACGACCTCAAGCCCGCGCTCGCGCTCATCGACTGGAACATGCCGGAGATGAACGGCCTGGAGTTCGTCATGGCGGTACGCAAGCAGAAGCATCTGCGGCAGATGACGCTCATGATGGTCACCACCGAGAGCGAACACGGACAGATCGTGCGAGCCCTCGCCGCCGGGGCGCACGAGTATGTGATCAAACCGTTCACAGGGGAAGCAATCGTCGACAAGCTGACGTATCTGGGACTGGTACCGCTCGCCGGCGCGCAGCCCGCTGTGCGTGCCTGATCAGCGAACCTGACCCGAAACGCAATGTTCTTGGTCCGATAGGCGACGGAAGAACCCCAGACGTCGAACTACCGTGCGACCCATGACGATCGACTTTCCGAACGGTTGGTGGGGTACGGACCTGGGCGCCGCCCGGGCGAGCATGGGTACCTACGAGCTCTACCCCACCGAGAGCCTGCCGGTAGTGGACGAGTCACGCTTCGACGGCTCCTTCTCCTGGCTGGTCCCCGACGCACCGCACGACCCGCTGCGGGTGATGGAGGTCGGCGCCCTCGCCGAGCACGTCGCACTGCCGGCCCCGTTCAAGCGGTTCCTGAGCAGCCAGGTGCTGATGGACGCCATCCCGTCGTGCACCGGCTGCGACTTCGACCTGGCCCCGCGCCCGGTCCCTAGCCCGGTGGAGCCCGGCGCCCAGCTCGTGCGGTTCCTGCGCGATCAGCAGGATGCCGTCATCTGGTACCTCTACCTGCGCCCCGGCGGTCAGCCGTTCGTGATCGCCTCGCCCTGGCTGCTGGAGATCATCGGCCTGGAGGAGGTCGACCGCGACACGCTGATCGCCAACATGGTCCGTGCCGCCGACGGATTCGAGCAGTTCATCCACCGCTTCTGGCTGGAGAATTCGCTGTGGTTCAGCGTCAACGAGGGCGACGAGCCGACCGACGAGATGAACGTCTACCTCGCGCATTACACGGCCGCTATTTAATCTCTTGCGCCCCCTGCGCGGCGCGCCTATCTTTGAATACGTCAAGGCGGCAACGAAGGGATCGGACGATGAACGGGCACCGCGAGTCACGACGGGACGCGCTGGGCACGCCAAGCGCGCGCCGTCGCGCCGTGCTGCCCGCCGGCGCCTGGTCCTGGCTGCTCGGCGGCTTGTCGGAGTCCTCGGGTAGGTGGCGAGGCTAGGGGATTCCCAGCCACGCCAGCCGCCCGGGCCTCGTCTGGGCGGCTTTTTCGTGTCCTCGAATCACATACGGGTGTAGCTCAATCGGAAGAGCACCGGCCTCCAAATCCGGCGGTTGTGGGTTCGATTCCTACCGCCCGTGCATTCCCATGCCCAGTGCATTGGACCTGTTCGTTGAAAAATGCATATCAGTACCACGCCGTGGTAGCCCAAAGGCAGAGGCGCCTCCCTCAAAAAGGGGTCAGTGCGGGTTCGACTCCCGCTCGCGGCACGCAAGATCGTTTGGTTCCGTATGTCGGTTTCACCGTATGTGCAGATGAAGGGAGGAGGCCCGGTGACCGCGGTTCTCGTACTCAACGCCGACCTCGGACCCCTGCACCGGGTCACTCTCCGCCACGCCATCCGCATGATCCTGCGCGAGGTGGCCGTCATTCATGAGGCGGAGCCGGACCGGTCGATCGGGGTCTACCCGCTCCCGCGGGTCGTGCGGCTCGTGTCCTACGTCGTCACCCGCTGGCGCTTCACCGGCGGGCCGGCCTGGTCGCGCGCCGGCGTCCACGCCCGCGACGGCCGCGGCTGCGGCTACTGCGGGGCCGAGGCCACGACCATCGATCACATCCTGCCCCGCTCGCGCGGCGGCCGGAACACGTGGAAGAACACCGTTGCGGCCTGCACCGGCTGCAACCAGCGCAAGGGTGACCGCACCCCCGCCGAGGCGGGCATGGTGCTGCGCGTCCGGCCGTCGATTCCGACCTGGGGCGCGCTCGTCCAGCGCTGAGATAGGGCCCCGGCGGCCGGCTCCTCGCTACCGCCCGCCGCCGGGGCCCCACGGGCCCGTAGCTCATCTGGTAGAGCGCCGCTCTTGCAAAGCGGAGGTGGCCGGTTCAAGTCCGGCCGGGTCCACGCCCGGGTAGCCCAACGGAAGAGGCGCTTGATTCAGGGTCAGGAGGTTGGAGGTTCGAATCCTCTCCCGGGTACGCACGGCGCCGGCCCACCGGCCGGTTGTCAGAAGTCAGGATCATGGAAAGTTGGCCGAGAGGTAAGGCTGCGGCTTGCTAAGCCGTCGACGGGGGACGACCCCGCGGGGGTTCGATCCCCTCACTTTCCGCGCCCTTGTAGCTCAGTGGAGAGAGCGCCTGGCTACGAACCAGGAGGTCGGAGGTTCGAATCCTTCCAGGGGCACGATCAATTGGGAAGGCCAGCCGATCGGTGCCGGCACCCGTCTCGAAAACGGCGTTGGGTTCACGCCCGTGTGGGTTCGACTCCCACCCTTCCCGCACTCTGCCCCACACCCGCCGGCACCGTTGCGCCAGGCGGCCCAGGCTCGCCTCCGCGGCCAGCCGCTCCGAGCCGCTCGGCGGCATCTCCTGCCACATCGGCAGCATCATCGCGCCTCCCCTCGCCGATCGTTCATCGTCGCGGCTACGACGAACGACGGGCGCGGATCCGGACGCGCCTACCGCGGGCGGGGGCTACCGAAGGCGTACCGGGTCAGCACCCCCACGCCCCCGGCGCTGCGCTGCCGCGCGGCCGCCGGCAACATCGTGAGCGCGTGGATGCGCGACGACAGGTGCCAGCGCGCGGCGCGCCCCGCCCGCGGCCAGCCACGGGTGTCCATGCGCGCCGCGACGCCGAGGAAGAACTCGCGAGCCTCGCTGAACCGGTCGCCCGCCACCGCCGAGGACGCCGACAGGCTCTCGCCGTGCCGGCGGTACTGGAACACCACGTCGTCGTCGGCGACCAGCGTGCCGCCCCGGGTCACCAGCTGCAGGATGAGGTTGAGATCCTGGATCACCTTCAGGTCCGGGTCGAAGCCCACCGCCTTGATCTCCTCGGCGCGCCACACCAGCGAGGGGAAGTACAGCCAGTTGCCCCGCAGGAGGCTCACCGCGAGCTCCTCGCCCGCCATGGTGAGCGTCCCGGCGAAGCGCGGCGCGTACACCCTCCGCTTCGTCGTGTCCGCCAGCGTCCGCACCACGGCCCCGTCGGCCCCGATGACCTCGACCCCGGGCTGCACCAGCACCGCCTCGGGGTGCGCGTCGATGAGGGCGTGGACGCGCTCGACGTACCGGGGGAGCATCACGTCGTCGCAGCCCATGATGACCATGAACGGCGCCGTGGCTAGGTCGACCCCCTGCTGGAAGTTGCCGGTGACCCCGAGATTGCGGGGATTGCGCGCGTACCGCACGCGCGGGTGCCCGAGCGCCGCGAAGTACTCGGGGATGCCGGTGTCCCGCTCGGCCGGATTGTCGTCCATCACCGTCAACCGCCACCGCTCGTCGCTCTGCGCCACGATGCTCTCTACGGCGATCTTGAGCAGGGTCAGCTCGCCGTAGTGCGGCAGCATGATGTCGAGCACCGTGCGATCGTAACGGCCCGCGCGCACCCCCGGAGCTGCCTGCCGCGACGCCGCCCTCTGATCCGCCCGACAGGGGGACGGAGAAGGAGCACCGAAAAGAACCGGCCCACCCGTGTCAACGGATGGGCCGGTTCGGTGCGTCCAATCAGTGCCGGGCTCGCCGCGGACCGGCCGGGGGCTGGCCCGCCGCGGCGCGCTTGGCGGCCTGCGCCTCCGGGGAACTCGGGTCTTCGTCCCACGCCTTCGCCCGGCGGATCTCGTCGAAGAACCCGAGCAGCCGGTCGAGCTCCTGCGTGCTCGTCTTGTCGTCGGCCCGGCTGGTCTTGCCCTTCTTGTTGTGCGAGCGGATCTCCCGGCCCGTGTTGATCGAGGAGGTCTCCTCGCCCGGATCGGTCTGCTCATCCATCGGCGGCCGCTGCGCCGGCATGCGGCCCGTGGGCTCCTCGTGGTGCCGGCTCGGCTGCGTGGCCGGGTCGAAGTGGTGCTCGTCGTAGTCGGGCGCGTCGAAGCTGTACCCGTGTGGCGCGTTCGGCCCGGCCGGGGGCAGCGGCCGGTCCTCCCGGTGGAACGCGCGCGGCGGGGCGACGTGCAGGTCCGGGTGCATCCCGCCGTAGCCGTTGCCGTTGCGCCCGTTCGGGCCGTGGCCGTTGGGGCCCGGACCGCTGTGGCCGTTGGGCGCGACGCCGGGGTGGCCGTTGACGCCGGGGGCGCCGTTGTGGCCGTTGCCGCTGTGGTCCGGGCTACCCGGGCCGTTGAAGCCGTTGTACGCCGCGGCGTGCCCGGCAGCGCCGTGAACGTTGCCGTTGACGCCGTTCGGGGGCGGGCCGGGCACGACGGGGACCATCGGGGCGGTCGGGTCCGGGTTGCGGAACCCGCCCGCCGGGAACGCGCCCGTGGTGTCGGCCGGGCGCTGCCGCGGCTGCTGCATCGGTGGCTCGGCCGGGTAGCCGCCCGGGCGCGGGGGTCGCTGCGTGCCGCTCGGGGCCGGTGGTGCGAAAGACCCCGTCGCCGGATCCGGCTGGGCCGGGAAGGCGCCGGTGTGCTGGCCGCGCTCGTCGAAGCCGTTCGCCGGGTCGGCCACCGGGAAGCCGCCGGTGCGGGGGGCGCGGTCGTCGAAGCCGTTGGTCCGTGGCGTGTCGAACGCGTTCGTCGTCGGATCGACGGCCGGGTAGGCGCCGGTGCGGGGGGCGCGGTCGTCGAAGCCGTTGGTCCGTGGCGTGTCGAACGCGTTCGTCGTCGGGTCGGCCGCCGGGAGGGCGCCGGTGCGCGGTGCGCGGTCGTCGAAGCCGTTCGTCGGATCGACGGCCGGGTAGGCGCCGGTGCGGGGGGCGCGGTCGTCGAAGCCGTTGGTCCGCGGCGTGTCGAACGAGGACCTGCGCGGCTCGGCGTGGCCGCCGTGCGCCGCGGCGCCGTAGTCGGGGCGTGCCTCGTACCCGCGCTCGTCATAGTCCGACTCGTACGCGGCCGGGCGCGACACCGTCGGGTGCGCGCCGGAGGGGTGACCGTTGGCGGGGCGGCCGTCGACGAGGTAGGGCCCGTTCGCGTCGCCGCGGCGGTCGCCGGCCGAGTGGCTCGCGTGCCGCGGCCCGTCCTGCACCGCCGGGAACGAGCCGGTCGTGGTCGTCGCCGCGGAGGCCGACGGGGCCACCAGCTCCACCTCGCCGGGCTCGGGCAGCGAGTCGCGCAGCTCCGTGGCGAGCATGAAGGCGTTGGGTGTGGCGCCGCGCGGCACGGTCAGGTATGCGCGCTTGCGGGCGTCGATCGGCAGTCTCTCGAGCACCTCGGCGATCGTGTGCGCCGGCGGCGGCACCTCGGCCGCGTTGGGCGCGCCGACGATGACGGCGCAGCGGTTGACGTCGACCGGCAGCCCGCGTATCCAGTCCGTCGGGTCGTTGAGGTGCTCCGGGCGGATCCACAGGCCCGCCTGCACGACCTCCAGGACCCAGCCCGAGCCGAGCGAGAACGTCGCCTGGCCGGCCGGGGTGTCGAGCACGTCAGGGCACGGGTTGACCCAGTCGACCGGGCGCGGCGCGCCGGTGCGGGGCGCGTGCCACAGCTCGCGGGCGAACGTACGCCAGCGGGGCAGGCCCTTCGCGTCGATGGTGACCACGGCACGCTGGCCGGCGGGCGCGCACAGCGGCAGGCCGGTGCGCACGTGGACCGCGCGGCCGAGGACGTCGGCCACGACGGGGCCGACCGGGCCGTCGGCGATGGGATTCTGCCCGTACGGCGTGAAGACGCAACGATCGGCGGCGAGCGTCGGGACGGCGGAGACCGCGTGCGCGAGCTCGTCGCGGTGCAGCGGCTGGTCGCTCGGGTGCCCCAGGATGAGCGCCGGGTTGGCGTGGTCGGTCGGCACCGAGTAGGCCAGGTCGGTCACGCTGCCGACCCGGCGGCGGTGCAGCCACAGGCCGGCCGGGATCTGGTCGAGCACGAGGTCGCCGGGCAGCTCCGGCATCTCGGTGCAGAGGTCGGACTCCCAGGCCGGGGCGGGGAAGCGCCAGCCGACGCGGACCGGCTGCACGCCGGTGCGGAACCGCCAGAAGCCGCCGGGCCGGTGCTCGCCGCGCCCGACGGGGGCGAACAGCGAGCCGCCGGGCACGCCCAGCAGCGGCCCGGCCGCGGCGATCACGTCGATGCCGAGGCGCATGGCGATCATGTGGGCCGCGGCGGGGCGCTCGTTGGTGGCGCAGGCGCCGTCCCAGGCGACGAACCGCATCGCGGTGAACCCGCGGGGCAGGCCGTTGGCGAGCACCTCGGCCAGTTCCTCGATCATCGCCGGCTGCAGCTTGACCGTGTGAGAACTGATCACCACCGCGCACTCGGTGGAACCGTGGGGCGAGACGACCAGCGCCGCCGAGCCCGGGCTCGGTTCCTCGCCGGAGTGGACGACCGCACCGGCACCGAGCCAGGACACCTTCATCCCGGGCCAGTGCCGCAGCCGCACCTGCATCGCCGTGCTCATGCGGACCTCTCAGCACTATGGAGCCCTGCCCCGACGAGGGCGGCTGCCGGCCGCGCGGCCGCCGTCCCGGCTGGCGGCCGCGAACGGCCCAGCGTGATCGGCGTGCGAGCTGCAAGCGGGCAGCAACGAGTCAAGATCGCCCTCCGTCGGGTGTGCCACAAGCGGTGCGATGTGGAGGGGGTTCCACATCGATCACCGCAGGGCGGCTCTGCCGGATCGTACCGCGCTGAGTGACGGACGCAACCATCCCGTTTGTCGGCGGACCCGTCAGATATGACCGACCGGGGAGCCGATTGCGCCCGATTAGCTAGGATTGATGACGAGTTTTCCGGAGAGTTGCGCATGCATCGAACTGCAGTCCGACGAATACTGGCTGTCACCTTCGGGCCCGAACGGCGCCTCGCCGTCATGGTCATGGGGATCGTGCTGGTCGTCGCCGCCGCGTTCTCGCTGAGCGCCTGCAAAACCTCTCCAATCGGTACATCACGGTCCGGGCCGTCGCCGGGTCGTTCTCCTGCATACCCGGCGAGTGGGGTCCTCGTCCTGTATGACACCTCCGGGCAATACGGGTCGCTGGGCGAGTTGTACGCGGTGCAGGCAGGGAATCTGGCGTCGCACTTCGGTCGATGGGAGGCCGTGCCAGTGACGAAGTACACGTCCGGATCGGCACAGAAACACCTGCTGACGATCTATATCGGATCGACGTATGACGAGCCTTTGCCGCCGGAGTTCCTGGCCGACGTCGCCGCCGGCGCGCCCGTGCTGTGGCTGGGGGGCAACGTGTGGCAGCTGATCTCGAAGTACCCCGGAATCGGCTTTCAGACAGCGATGATCGACGATGCGGTCGCCGCGGAGGTCAGGTATCGCGGCGTCGCTCTCACGAGAAACCCGGCGGCGGGCGGCCTGGTCCACGCCGTGCCCTCCCCGGGCGTGCGTTCGACGACCCTGGCCGAGGCGGTGCGCGCGGACGGCACGCCGGTGCCGTGGGCGACGCGGGTCGGCGCGCTCACCTACGTGGCCGAGGTGCCGTTCCCGTATGCCGGATTCGACGATCGGTACCTGGCCTTCGCCGACCTGCTCTACGACCTGCTCGCCCCGGATACGCAGGTGCGACACCGGGCGCTCGTGCGCATCGAGGACGTCGGCCCGCACTCCGATCCCGCCCAGCTGCGCCAGATCGCCGATTATCTGCGGTCCCGTAATGTTCCGTTCGCCGTGGCGGTATTCCCCGTTTACGACGACGCCGCTGGCGTCTATTCCGGTGGTGTGTCCGTCCACCGCACGCTGAGCGGATCGCCGCAGGTCGTCGAGGCTCTGCGGTACATGACGGCGCACGGCGGAACGCTGATCATGCACGGCTTTACGCACGGATTCACGGGCGCGCCCAATCCGTACGGCGTCAGTGCCGAGGATTATGAGTTCTACCGTGCCCACGTGGACGCCGCCGGTGCGGTGGTGCTCGACGGCCCCGTCCCCGGCGACTCGGCCGAATGGGCGCTCGGCCGCCTGGAGTCCGCCCGGCAGGAGTGGGTGAAGGCCGGCCTCGCGGTCCCGGACATCTGGGAGTTTCCGCACTACACGGCCAGCGCGACGGACTATCGCGCGATCACCTCGGCGCCCGGCATCCGCGCCCGCTACGAGCATGCCCTGTACTTCAACGGCATCCTGGGTGGGACCGGAACACGCTCCGTGAGCCAGTTCTTCCCATACCTCGTAAAAGACGCATACGGAGCGCCGGTCATCCCCGAAACACTTGGCAACGTTGCAATACAAAGATTTAACCAGCACGGCGTCCGGCTGGTCCCGGATCTGCTCGCCTCCGCGAAGCGGCAGCTGGTGGTCCGGGACAACGTGGCGAGCTTCTTCTACCACCCGTTCCTGGGCCTGGACTACTTACCGCAGTTGATCGAAGGCATACAGTCATTGGGTTATACGTTCGTCGCGGCCCCGTCGTTGCTGTGAGCGGATGAGGCGACCCCAAAGACTGGAACTCGTCCAGTCTTTCAGTATTAACTGACGAGTCCCCTGATCGGGGGTCGCCGGCAGTCGGCGGTAGGCGTGCGGTGTCCTATGCGGCGGTGGCGGCGGTGCCCGGGGTGACGGCCGGCGGTGCGGCGACGGCGGTGGCCGTCGCGGTGTTCGACGGGGCGGTGGCGTCTTCGGCGGCGGGGGTCGAGGGCCGGTCCAGGTGGCGGAACGTCAGCAGTGATGCGGCGATCACGGCGCCGAACGCGCCGACGGCGGCGAAGCCCCACGACGGGGAGCCGTGGTCGATCGCCCAGCCGGCCAGCGGGGAGCCGATCGCCAGGCCCACGGTCAGGGACGAGCCGTGCCAGCCCATGGCCTCGCCCCGGGCCGCGGCCGGGACCAGGCGGCTGACCAGGTCGGCGGTCGCGGTGAGCGTGGGGGCGCACAGGACGCCGGCCGGCAGCAGGGTGAGGAACAGCAGGGGCCAGGCGTCGCCGAACACGCCCGCCGGCACGGTGAACAGGCTCAGGCCACCCAGCAGGACCACGAGCGGGACGGCGCGGGGCAGCGCGCCGTAGACGAAGCCGCCCACCAGGGAGTAGACGCCCCACGCGGCCAGCAGGGCGCCGATCAGGCCGACCTGGCCCGCGTCGCGCAGCATCGCGACGATGCCCAGGTCGGTGCCGGCCAGCACGACCGTCGTGGCGGACGCGGCGGCGCACACAGCCAGGAAGCGCGGGGTCAGCCAGTCGCGGCGGCGCACGGTGGCCGCGCCGGGGCCGGCCGGCTCGGCCGAGGCCTCGCGGACGGGTGGGTTGACGAGGTAGAGGGCGGCGCCGGCGAGGACCATCGCCGCGCCGAGCGACCACATCGCGGAGCGGCCGGATAGGGTGCTGGTGAGCAGCACGGCCAGCGGCGGGCCGGCCATGAAGGACAGCTCCACGGACATGGAGTCCAGCGCATACGCCTGGCGGCGCTGCTCGGCCGGGACCAGTGCGGCGAGCGACTGGCGGATCACGGAGAACACCGGCAGCGAGAACACCCCGGCGACGAACGCGCCGGCCAGCAGCGCCGAATAGGACAGGAACGGCGCGGCGGACCAGAAGGCGGCCTCGGCGATCGTGGTGACCAGCAGCATCGGTCGCAGGCCGCGGCGATCCACGAAGCGGCCGTTGAGCGGAGCGCCCAGCGCCGCGCCGACGGTCAGTGCCGCGCCGACGAGCCCCGCGGCGCCCCAACCCCGGTTGAGGTTCTGGGCGACGTGGAGGGTCATGGTCACCCCGACCGCGGTGATCGGGATGCGGGCCAGCAGGGCCAGAACCATGAGGGGCCGCACGCCCGGTAGGGCGAGGACGCGGCGGTAGGGGTCGAGACGCATGGGGGTCATCATGTCGCGGGGGTACGACAAAAGCGCTGGAATATTCCGTGTGACTGTGCCTCACGTCACTGGGGAACCGGAGGCGCCGGACCGTAGTCCAATCACCAATACCTATGGATGGAGCTGAACACGATGAAGTCTCGGATCCTCGCCGCCGCCCTGCTCACACTCGCGCTCGCCGCCTGCTCGGACAACACCGGCGACGCGGGCGCGATGGCCACCGGCGGCGCGTCCAGCGGTGCTCCGCCCGCCACCAGCGGCGCGAGCGGCGGCGCCGGCACCGGGGCCGGCCCCGGTTCGAGCCCGCAGACCGGCCCGAGCTCCTCGGCGAGCACCGGCGGCAACACGACCGCTGTCGACGCCCTGATCGCGTTCAGCCGCACCGGCGGCCTGGCCGGCGTCAGCGACTCGCTGGTCGTGCGCCCCGACGGCTCGTACACCATCCAGACCCGCCAGGGCACCCGCACCGGCAAGCTCGCCGCCGGCGAGCTCAGCGCGCTCAAGGCGGCGCTCGCCTCGACCGACTTCAACAAGATGCCGACCGTGAACGACAACGGCGCGGTGGCCGACGGCTACACCTACATGATCACGTACGCCGGCCGGCAGATCACGGCGAAGGACGGTGCGATCCCGCCCGCCCTTCAGCCGGTGATCAGCGCGCTAAGCGGCTTCCTGGGCAAGTAGCTCGTCGATGCGGGTCAGCTCCTCGGGGGAGAGGTCCGCGTTGCGCAGCGCGCCGAGGTTGTCGGACAGCTGCCGCACGCTCGACGCCCCGACGATCAGCGAGGTGACCCGCGCGTCGCGCAGCGCCCAGGCGAGCGCGAGCTGGGCCAGGCTCTGGCCGCGCTCGCGGGCCACCTCGTCCAGCGCCCGGATCAGCCGCAGCCGCGAGTCGGTCAGTTCGCTCTCCTTGAGGGACCGGCTGGTGCGTAGCCGCGAGTCGTCCGGGATGCCGTCGAGGTACCGGTTGGTCAGCAGCCCCTGCGCCAGCGGCGAGAACGGGATGCAGCCGGCTCCCTCGTCTGCCAGGACGTCGAGCAACTCCGGCTCGATCCAGCGGTTGAGCATCGAGTACGACGGCTGGTGGATCAGCAGCGGCGTGCCGAGGTCGCGCAGGATGCGGGCCGCCTCCCGGGACTGCTGCGGGCTGTAGTTGGAGATGCCGACGTAGAGCGCCTTGCCGGCCCGCACCGCCGAGTCCAGGGCGCCCATCGTCTCCTCGAGCGGCGTGTCCGGGTCGGGCCGGTGCGAGTAGAAGATGTCGACGTACTCGAGCCCCATGCGCGCCAGCGACTGGTCGAGCGAGGCCAGCACGTACTTGCGCGAGCCCCACTCACCGTACGGCCCCGGCCACATGTCGTAGCCGGCCTTCGTGGAGATGATGAGCTCGTCGCGGTACGGGCGCAGGTCCTCGGCGAGGATCCGCCCGAAGGTCTCCTCCGCCGAGCCCGGCGGCGGCCCGTAGTTGTTGGCCAGGTCGAAGTGGGTCACGCCGGCGTCGAAGGCGTGCCGCACGATCTGGCGCTGCGTCTCGAACGCTCGGTCGGGCCCGAAGTTGTGCCAGAGCCCGAGCGAGATGGCCGGCAGCTTGAGCCCGCTTCGCCCGCTGCGCCGGTAGAGCATGTTCTGGTATCGGCCCGGGGCCGCCTCGTACGCCACGACCATGATCTTAGGTCAGACGTCTGGGACGGCCCCGGACCGGCCCGAATTAGCGGTGCTCCCACCAGGCGTGCGCGGTGACGGCGGCGTAGGCGTCGACGATGCCGAAGCCGTAGAAGCCGTTGAACGCCTTCGTGCCCTCGCAGAGCGCGTCGAACTCGGCCGGACGTCCGACATCGACGTACGACACCAGCGGTGGGTTCGGGCAGGCGTGCTGGGCCGCCGTGGTGTAGAGCAGGTACTCGACCTTCCACGGCTCCAGGCCGAAGTCGTTGCCGCGCTTGCTGCCGTGCGCGCTGACGATCAGCGCGGCCACGCCGGCCGCGTGCGGCGAGGCCATGGAGGTGCCCTGCAGGTAGGTGTAGTACCCGCACTGCCCGGACGCGGTGCACTGCTTGAACACCGAGTCGGCGAACTCGGGCAGGACGTTGCCGTCCGCGTCGACCGAGCCCTCCTCCTGCAGCACCTTCTTCGGGTACGTGGACAGGATCTCGTTGCCGAAGGTCCGGTAGGTGTCGGTGCCCAGGCCGTCGCGGAACCAGCCGCCCGGCGCCGAGACGCCGATGCGCTCCAGGCCGTAGTCGGAGTAGTCGGCCTTGTTCAGCGACGGGCCGAGCGAGGACACGCCGATGACGAAGGGGCCCTCCGTCGGCAGGTCCCAGCACGAGTTGTTGTCCACCGGGCGTTCGTACGCCGCGCCGCTGGGGTAGTCCGGGCTGGAGATGTCCGTGCGCGGCTTGCCCTTGTCCTCGTGGTTGTTGCCCAGCGCGCTGACCAGGGTCACGCCCCTGAAATGCGCGTAGGTGAGCGCCCGGAACA
This sequence comes from Dactylosporangium sp. NPDC000555, assembly GCF_040300025.1. Classification (NCBI taxonomy): domain Bacteria; kingdom Bacillati; phylum Actinomycetota; class Actinomycetes; order Micromonosporales; family Micromonosporaceae; genus Dactylosporangium; species Dactylosporangium sp. NPDC000555. The sequence continues at coordinate 127,322 of NZ_JBEPDB010000002.1, forward strand.
TCGCCTTGATGATCGTGCGCTGCTCCGCCTGCGCGGCCGGGGAGTCGGCCGGGTTGGCGGTGCAGTTGAACAGCCACGGGTCGACGTAGAAGGACATGTTGACCACGTCGATGCCGTTGTTCCCGGCGTGCACGAGCGCGTTGACGACCGGCTCCAGGAAGAAGTAGCCGGAGTCCTGGCCGCCCTTGAGCTCCACCAGCGAGACGTTCGGCGCGACACCGGAGACGCCGATGCCGTTGGCCGCCGCGCCGATCGTGCCGGCGACGTGCGTGCCGTGGCCGCCGTCGTCGGTGCCGACCGGGTCGAGGCAGCTCGCGACCTCGCACGGGCCGTCGATGTCGGGCAGGTCCGGCGCGAAGTTCTTCGACAGCGCCCAGTTGAAGTTCGGCGCGATGTCGGGGTTCGACGCGTCGACGCCGGTGTCGAGGATGCCGACGGTCACCCGCTTGTCACCGGCGTTGACCTTGCGCGCCTTGTCGGACTTGACCGTCGTGAGGCCCCACAGCTTGTCGTCGAGCGGGTCCATCCCGGCGGTCGCCGGCTTGGTCCCGCTCTTCTTGGCGGCCTTCTCGGCGGCGCCGGCCGCCCGCTGGGCCTCGCGTTCGACGTCGCCTGGCCGGTCCTTCTTCGGGGCCTTGCCGATGGCGACCTGGTGCGTCGCGCCGACGAGCTGCGGCGCCGCCGCGGCCTTCGCGACGAAGCCGTTCTGCGGCGCGGCAACGGTGAACATGCCCACCGTGTCGTTGCTGCCGATCACCCGGCCGCCGGCGCGCTTGATGGCGGCGGCCGCGTCGGCGGCGGAGACGTTGTCCGCGGCGACGACCGTGTATTGCGTCGTCGCCGTGGACTCGGCACCGGCCGGGGCCGACACGAGGCCGGCCGCCGTCACCGTCAGCGTCGCGGTGATGACCGCGGCACCGGTGAGCCTCTTGTTGAATCCCACGTAACCTCCCTGTTCGACGGGATGGGGATATGAGAACAAGAGCTCTTGCGGCGGCGAAACCCTTTCCGTTCAAGATCTTCGATTCGAGGGCGGTGAATGCGTCGCCGTTCAGACGGATTGGGCGATCCGCTCCACGGCGACCTTCGACTCGGCCAGGCCGGCGCCGGTCACCTGCCGGTAGATCTTGATGGCGGCGATGAGGTTCTGCTGCCGCAACGCCTCCGTGAACTCCGGCGGCATGTTGCCGGCGCCCGGAAACGCGTCGGCGAGCTGGGGGTCGAGGCCGAAATGGCGGTAGAGGTAGGCGACCTGGCGCTCAAGGCGCAGCAGGCGCGAGCTTTCGTCGGGGTGCATCATCCCGACACGATATTGCGGGGGGACAGGGAAAAAAGTCGCAGAGCCGCCAGTAGGCGGCTCTGCCAAGTGTCGGAAAAACTCAGGCGATCGGCTCGGCGAACGGGTCCTCGGCGGTGTCCACCGGGATCTCCGCGGCCGCGGCCCGGGCCGCGGCCGCGCCGCGCGCCGAGCGCTCTTCGTCGGTGATGGGGAAGTGGCAGGCGACCGTCTGCCCGGGCACGAGCTCGCGCAGCGGCGGCTCCTCCTGGGCGCACAGGTCCTGCGCCTTCCAGCACCGGGTGCGGAAGCGGCAGCCGGACGGCGGGTCGATCGGGCTCGGCACGTCGCCGGTGAGCAGGATCCGCTCCCGCTGCGCCCTGTCCCGGCGGCCCGGGTCGGGCACCGGCACCGCGGAGAGCAGCGCGAAGGTGTACGGGTGCAGCGGCTTGGCGTAGAGCCCGTCGCGCCCGCCGACCTCGACGACCTTGCCGAGGTACATGACCGCGACTCGGTCCGAGATGTGCCGGACGACCGACAGGTCGTGCGCGATGAACACGTACGTCAGGTTGAACTCGCGCTGCAGGTCGTCGAGCAGGTTGACGACCTGCGCCTGGATCGACACGTCCAGCGCGGACACCGGCTCGTCGGCGATGATCAGCTTCGGCTGCAGGGCGAGCGCCCGGGCGATGCCGATGCGCTGGCGCTGGCCGCCGGAGAACTCGTGCGGGTAGCGGTTGTAGTGCTCGGGGTTGAGCCCGACCAGCTCCAGCAGCCGCTGCACCTCCCGCTTCTGCCCCTGCGCCGTCTTGATGCTCTGCACCTGCAGCGGCGCGCCGACGATCGTGCCGACCGTGTGGCGCGGGTTCAGCGACGAGTACGGATCCTGGAAGATCATCTGGACCTCGCGGCGCAGCGGGCGCATCCGGGCCACGCCCAGGTGCGAGATGTCCCGGCCCTCCAGCAGCACCTGGCCCGCGGTCGGCTCCAGCAGGCGGGTCATCAGGCGGCCGGTCGTGGACTTGCCGCAGCCCGACTCGCCGACCAGGCCGAGCGTCTCGCCGGCCTTGACGGCCAGGTCGATGCCGTCGACCGCGCGCACGGAGCCGACCCTCCGCTTGATGAAGGCGCCCCGCATGATCGGGAAGTGCTTCTCCAGGCCCCGCACCTCGAGGAGGTTCTCGCCGCTGTGCTGCGACGCCGCCGCAGGCTGGGGTTGGGTGCTCGTCGACACTGTCGTGCTCCTCAGAGGTTCGGGGCGATGTCCGACTTGAAGATGGCCGTGCGGTCCGCCGGCGGGATGTGGCAGGCGACGCCGTGTTCGGGCGTGCCCTCCGCCAGGGTCGGCTCGACCGTCTTGCAAGGGATGCCGTTGCGCTGCGTGTAGGGGCAGCGCGGGTGGAAGGAGCAGCCGCTCGGGAGGTTGATGAGCGACGGCGGGTTGCCCTTGATCGGCACCAGCCGTTCGCGCACCTCCCGGTCGACGCGGGGCATCGATGAGAGCAGGCCCCAGGCGTACGGGTGCTCGGGGCGGCGGAAGATGGTCTCCGCGGTCGCCTGCTCGACGCACCTGCCGCCGTACATCACCAGGATGTCGTCGGCGACCTCGGCCACGACGCCGAGGTCGTGGGTGATGAGGATGACCGCGGAGTTGAACTCCGACTGCAGGTCGCGGATCAGGTCCAGGATCTGCGCCTGGACCGTCACGTCGAGCGCCGTGGTGGGCTCGTCGGCGATGAGCAGCTGCGGGTTGTTGACCAGCGACATGGCGATCATCGCGCGCTGGCGCATGCCGCCGGAGAACTGGTGCGGGTAGTCGTCCACGCGCCGCTGCGGCTGCGGGATGCCGACCCGGTCGAGCATCTCGATCGCCCGCTTGCGGGCCTCGGCCTTGCTGACCTTGTGGTGCACGCGGTACGCCTCGATGATCTGCGCGCCGATCGTGTAGTACGGGTGCATCGCGGTCAGCGGATCCTGGAAGATCATCGACATCTTCGCGCCGCGTAGCAGGCGGACCCGCTCGGGCGAGGCGCCGATGAGCTCCTCGCCATCGAGCCAGACCTCACCGGAGATCTTGGCGGAGCCGCGCCGGTGCAGGCCCAGGATGCCCAGGCTGGTGACGCTCTTGCCGGAGCCGGACTCGCCCACGATGCCGAGGGTCTGGCCGCGCTCCAGCTGGAACGTCAGGCCGTCGACGGCCTTGACCACGCCGTCGTCGGTGTTGAAGTGGATCCGCAGGTCGCGCACGTCGAGGAAGGACTCGGCGGGCTGCGAGCCGGAGCCGCCCGGGCTCGGGTCGACGTCGGTGAGCAGGCTGCTGGACATGCTCACTCCTTTCCAGGGGTGCCGTGCAGCGGAGACCGGAGCGCAGGAATGGTCATGCCGAAACCTCCGCTTCGCTCCGGCTGCGGCATAACTGAGGGCCTGAGCCGATGATGACCGGCCCCTACGCTTCGCTTCGGGCCGGTCATGAGAGCCGGACCCGCGGGTCGATCACGGCGTAGAGCAGGTCCACGATCAAGTTGGCCATGACGATGAAGAACGAGGCGAACAGCGTCGCGCCGAGGATGATCGGCAGGTCCTTCTGGGTCACGGCGTCGACGCTGAGCTTGCCGATGCCGGGCAGGCTGAACACCCGCTCGGTGAGGATCGCCCCGCCGAGCACGGTGCCGAGGTCGAGGCCGAAGATCGTGACGATCGGGGTCAGCACCGCGCGCATGGCGTGCCTGCCGATCACGACCCGCTCCTTCAGACCCTTCGCGCGGGCGGTGCGGATGTAGTCCTCGCCGAGGGTCTCGAGCATCGTGGCCCGCGTCAGCCGCGCGTAACTCGCGGCGAACAGCAGCGCGAGGCTCACCCAGGCGAGGAAGAGCTTGTTGGCCCAGCTCAGCGGGTCGTCGACGAAGTTGACGTACTCGCCGCCCTTGAAGATCTTCCACTGGTGGACGAACAGCGACTGGAAGACGAGACCGGTGAAGTACACCGGTAGCGACACGCCGGCGAGCGCGATGATCATCACGGCCCGGTCGATGAGCTTCCCGCGTCTCAGCGCGGATATGACGCCGCCGGCCACGCCGCCGGCCAGCCAGAGCACGGCGGCGCCGAGGGCGAGGGAGATGGTGACCGGAAGCCGGTCGAGCAGCAGCGGCCAAACCTCGCGGTCGGTGCGGAAGGAATAGCCGAAGCACGGCGCCGAGCAGTGCGTGACGCTCGGGCCGCTGTCGTAGTCCCGCCCGGCGACGAGACCCTTCACGAATTGCCCGTACTGGACGTAGATGGGCTTGTCCAGACCCAGCTTGATCCGGGTCGCCTCCACCTCGCGCGCGGTCGCCGTCTTCCCGACGTACATCTCAGCGGGATCGGCATTCGCCGCCTTCGGGATCAGGAAGAAGATCGCGAAGGTGACCATCGATACGGCCACGATGAGCAGTGCCGCGGTGACCAGGCGGCGCAGGATGTAGTTGATCACGTGTGCGGCCTGACGCCGGCCGGTTCGACGGGGTTGCCGTCGCACCGGCCGGCGCCGTGGCCCTCACCTGCCTTCTGTACTCGTGAAGGGCGGGTTAGCGGCTGTTCAGGCTTGCTGCTTCGCAGCTTGGGGCTGGTGCCGACCCGAGGGTCAGCTCACGACGCCCAGGCTGCCGAAGTCGTACATGCCGTAGTACTCCGTCACGTACACGTTCGTGACGCGGGGGTTGCGGTAGTTGAGCGCCTTGTCGTAGACGAACGGCGTCATGACCGCCGCGTCCATGACCTTGTGGTTGATCTTGGTCCAGATCTCGGCGGACTTCTTCGGGTCGCTCTCCGCCTTGGCGTCGTCGATCAGCTTGTTGATCTCCGGGTCGTTCAGCTCGCCGTAGTTGTTGTTGCCCGACTCCAGGATCTGGCGGCCGTCGACCAGCACGGACAGGAAGCCGTACGCGGTCGGGAAGTCGGCGCCCCAGCCGGCCATCATCAGGCCGTAGCCCTTGGTGTGGACGTTCGACGGCACACCGATGGCCGAGCGGAAGTACAGCGACGGCTCGATCGGGTCGAGGCGGGCTTTGATGCCCACGTTCGTCAGCGCCGCCTGCAGGGCCTCGGCCGACTTCAGCTCCTTGCCCGCGTTGCGGGTGGCGATCACCGTTTCGAAGCCGTTCGGCTTGCCACAGGCCGCGAGCTCTTCCTTCGCCTTGTCGATCTGCGGCTTGCCCGACTTGGTGTTGTACGGGTCGTAGTCGTCGTGACCCGCGATGTTCGGGGGCAGCATGTTGGTGGCGATGTCACCGCCGGCCTCGGCGCCACCACGAGCGGTCTGCATCGTGCTCTTGTCCGTCGCGTACTGCACGGCCTTGCGGCAGTGGATGTTGTCGAACGGGGCGACCTTGCTGCTGATCGAGAAGTAGCGGATGAAGCCCGTGTTCGGGGTGTCCGCGTTCTTCTTCTTCTCGGGGTCGAGCAGGACCTTCGGCTGGGCACCCTGCTGGACGCCGGTCTGTCCGGTGTCGATGTCGACGTCACCGGACAGCAGCTGGTTGTCGATCTCCTCCGGCGCCGTGCCGATGGTGAGGTCGATCTGGTCCGGCAGCGCCTTGCGGACGCTGTCGGTCTTCGGGTCCCACTGGTCGTTGCGGACCAGCACGGCCTTCTTGCCCTGGTCGTACGACTGGAACTTGTACGGGCCGCTCGAGACGGGCTTCTGGGCGTACTTGTCGCCGGTGTCCTTGGCCTGCGGAACGGGGCTGGAGGCGGGCATCGCGAGCAGGCTGGCGAAGTCGGCCAGCGGCGCGGCCAGCTTGAAGACGATCGTGTTGTCGTCCGGGGTCTGGACGGACTTGAGGCCCGTCTTCTCGGTGTCCTTGTACGGGCCAGGGTAATTCTGGCCCTGGTCGAGAACCTCCACCAGGAACGGCGGGCCACCGGAGAGGACATCGGCGAACGTGCGCTCGATGCCGTACTTGATGTCCTTCGAGGTGATCGGCGAGCCGTCCTCGAACTTCACGCCCGCCTTGAGCTTGAACGTGTAGGTCTTGCCGCCGTCGGTGATTTCCGGCAGCGACTGGGCCAGGTCGGGAACCAGCGTGAGGCCGTCCTTGCCGGGCTTCGCCTCGTTCGTGAGCAGCGTGCGGACGTAGTAACCCTTCATGAAGTTCCACACGAACGCGTAGTAGGCGCGCGCCGGGTCGAACGAGTCCGGGTCGGCTTGGTTGACGAGCTTGAGCGTGCCGCCCTTCTTGTTGGACGGGTTCACGACGCCCTTGGTCGCGGCGTTGAAGCCGGACTCACCCTTCGGGGTCGAGCTGTCGTTGGCCTTGTCGCCGCCCGATCCACAGGCGGACAGCACCAGGGCGACGGCGGCCGAGCCGGCCACCAATGCCCCTGTCCTCATTCTCACTGGGTTTCCCTCCTTGTTTGGCGCGACCCGCCGAGGGACGGGCCGTCCGAGCTGTGCGGCTGTGCGAGTGGAGATCGGGTACGCACAGGGTTCGACCGGGCTGGCGGCGGGGCCGGACGTGGTGGTGCGAGGGTTGCGCGACGGCCCGAAGCTCGCCGGCGGCCCTTGCGGGCTTACCGGTTGGACTTCGGGTCGAGGGCGTCACGCAGGCCGTCGCCGAACAGGTTGAAGGCGAGGACCATGAGGAAGATCGCGGAACCGGGCACGAACATGTACATCGGGTCGTACGTGTAGTACTGCACGGCGTCCGACAGCAGGCGGCCCCACGAGGGGGTGGGGGGCAGCACGCCGACGCCGAGGAACGACAGCGCGGCCTCGAAGAGGATGTTCGTGGGGATGACCAGCGTCGCGTAGACGAGGATCGGCGCGACGAGGTTGGGCAGCAGCTCGCGGAAGAGGATGCGGGCCGGGCCCGCCCCGATGCTGCGCGCGGCCTCGACGAACTCGCGTTCCCGCAGTGAGAGCGTCTGGCCGCGGACGATACGCCCGATGTACGGCCAGCTGAAGAACGCGATGACCGAGATGACCACCCCGATGCGCCAGCCGGTGCTCACCGGCACGACGGAGATCAGCGCGATCGAGAACAGCAGATACGGGAACGCCAGGATCAGGTCCATCATCCGGCTGATCAGGTTGTCGACGACGCCGCCGAAGTAGCCGGAGACGATGCCGAGCACCACGCCGATCGTGACCGCCGCGATCGTGGCGGCCAGCGCCACCAGCAGCGAGACCCGGGCGCCGTAGATGATCTGCGAGAACAGGTCGCGGCCGGTGACCGGCTGGACGCCGAGGAGGAAGTCCTTGCTGATCCCGCCCCAGGTGCCGACCGGCGGGATGCCGCCGAGGCTCGGATCGATCTTGTCCGGGTGGTAATCGTTGACCGGGTGCCCCCAGACCTTGTTGATCAGGGGGGCGAACACCGCGACAAGCACCAGGAAAATGATGAACCCGCCTCCAGTCAGCGCGACCTTGTCGCGCTTGAGCCGGGTCCACGCGATCTGACTGAGCGAGCGGCCTTCGATGGCCTTCGCGGGAACACCGGCAGGCGTTGCGGTCGCCTCTTCGACCGTCGGCACCTGCTCGTCGCTCTTCGACGTGACGGGCCCCATAGTCATGGGCGTGGCGCCCCTCTCCCCGGCCGCCTGCCCGCTTCACGCAACCGCCAGCGTTGGCCGCCGCACAGTGGAGCGCGCATGCGTCGGCCAGACCGGGGCCCGTGGCAGTCAGCAGCCGATCGGCTGTGTCTTCGTGGACTCCTGGTGCCCTATCCGCAGGTTCGGTCCACGGGCAGAGCGTGCACGAAGCCGACGTGGTGGTGTCGCCTTCGTTGGAGGAACCCTGTCTCCCGTTCGGCCGCTCGTCAAGGGTCACCCCCTGTCCTGTAACCAAGTCCACGCCGCGCCGTGATGAGGGCGTGATCCAAGCACAGCGACTTTCGGATCATACACCCCCTAAACGGGCGATTTACCGGCGAATCGTAACGGCACGATTACGCAATGTGAGGGAAACATGGCAGCAAGACCGGCGAGAACGGGCTATCCAGGACGATCGTTGATCGTTTCACACTTAACAGTACGGTCCGGTCAGGGCCATCGTGACACAGTGTGCTCAAATATCGAAATCAATCACGACCGGCGCGTGGTCCGACGGGCCCTTGCCCTTGCGTGCCTCCCGGTCGATATAAGCACCCGTCACCGCGTCCGCAATCGGCGGGCTCGCGTAGACCAGGTCGATCCGCATGCCCTTGTCCTGATGGAACATTCCCGCCCGGTAATCCCAGTACGTGAATGGATTGGGCCCTTTCATCGGTTTCGGCACGATGTCGGCGAGACCGGTGTCCAGCAGGGCGGCGAGCGAGTCGCGCTCGGGCTTCGTGACGTGCGTGGCGCCGGCGAAGGCGGCGGGATCGAAGACGTCGGAGTCGGCCGGGGCGACGTTGAAGTCCCCGCAGACCGCGACCGGGCCGCCGCCCGCGAGGTCCGCCGCGACCGCGGCGCGCAGGGCCTCGAGCCAGGTGAGCTTGTACCCGTAGTGCGCCGACTCCGGCGTGCGCCCGTTGGGCACGTAGACCGACCAGACCCGCACCCCGCCGCACCGCGCCGACACCGCGCGGGCCTCCTGGCGGGGCTGGTCGAACAGGGCCTCGGCGCCGCCCGGCTCGCCGGCCCAGCCGGGATCGCCGGCGAAGCCGCGCCGCACGTCGTCGAGGCCCACCCGGGACAGCAGCGCGACGCCGTTCCAGCGGCCCTCCCCGTGGTGTGCCGTGGTGTATCCCAGATCGCCGACCTCGGCGGCCGGGAACGCGTCGGCCGCCACCTTCGTCTCCTGCACGCACAGCACGTCGGGCCGGGCCTGCTCCAGCCACTCCAGCAGCCGGGGCAGCCGGGCCTTCACCGAGTTCACGTTCCAGGTGGCAAGTCTCACCCCTGCCACAATGCCAGCCTCATGCCGACTCGCGCTTCACCAACTCCGTGGGCAACAGCAAAACGGGCTCGATCTGCTCGCCGCCGGCCATCCGCAGCACCTGGCGGGCCGCCATCCGGCCGAGGTCGGTGATCGGCTGGCGCACGGTGGTCAGCGGCGGCTCGGTGTCGCGCGCGAAGTCCATGTCATCGAAGCCGACCACGGCCACGTCGTCGGGCACCCGACGGCCGGCCTGGCGCAGCGCCCGCAGCGCGCCCTCGGCCATCGCGTCGGAGGCGGCGAAGACCGCGTCGAGGTCCGGGTCGTCGCCGAGCAGCTGGCTCATCGCCAGGGCGCCGGACTGCCGGGTGAAGTCGCCGACCGCCACCAGGGAGCGCCGGCCGCTGTCCTGCATGGCCGAGCGGTACCCCTTGAGCCGGTCGATGCCCGCGCTCATGTCCTGCGGCCCGGCGATCGTGGCCACCCGCCGCCGCCCGGTGTCGAGCAGGTGGTGCACCGCCGTGCGGGCCGCGTCGTCGTTGTCCACGTCGATGTACGGCACGGAGGACTGGATCAGCAGGCGCCCGTTGCACACGACCGGCACGCCGGCCCGGCTGAGCCGCTCGGGCAGCGGGTCGGCGCCGTGCATGGAGAAGATGATCGCGCCGTCGACGTGCCCGCCGGTCGCGTAGCGCTCGACCCGGTCGTGGCTCGGCCCCGAGGGGCCCACCATCATGAGCACGAGCTGCTTGTCGACGGCCTCCAGCTCCAGGCTCACCCCACGGATGATGCTGGAGAAGAACGGGTCGTCGGAGAACACCCGGCTGGCCGTCTCGGAGGCCACGAGCGCGATGGAGTCGGTGCGCTGGGTGACGAGGCTGCGCGCGGCCTGGTTGGGCACGTAACCGAGCGCCTCGACCGCGCTGAGCACCTTGTCGCGGATGTGTGGCGCGACGGAGGTCGACCCGTTGACCACGCGGGAGGCCGTGGCACGCGACACCCCGGCGCGTTGCGCGACATTTTCGAGTGTGGGCCGGTCCCGCCCCGACAGCACCATTCTGGCGTCCCCCATATTCTGTTCCGCGGACCATCATGACTGAAGCTCGGCATTGTGCAGTACACAAAAGGACGGGCGATGGAGCATGTCGCTCCACCGCCCGTCGCACCCTCACACCGGTCACACCCTGAGCCACGATTTCGCCGGTCATACTGTGCCGATCAACCCAAGCCGGTCGCCCGGGCCACCGCTTGGCCGGAGAGCGCTCTCAAGACTGAGATCAGCCTGGCTCATGACTAGCCCAATGTCAATCACAGAATCGGCTGAGAGCGCTCTCTGAAATATGTTGTGGGAAACGCCAAAACCGTCATGACGCCTGGCGGCGCGCGCAGGCCTCCAGATGCGCGGCGAGGACCACGGCGGTGGGGGCGCGCACGCAGGCGTCCGCGCCGGCCTCCAGCACGTCGACGACGGCCTGGTGGTCGCTGTACGCGCTGAGCACGGCCACGATCGAGGCGGCCGGGTGACGCAGGCACGCGGCGGTGACCGTCCTTGGGCCGGGGTCGTCGAGCAGCACGATGTCGGGTTCGCGGCAGCCGGCCGGCAGTTCGTGGCGCCGGGTCACCACCCAGCCCTGGGGCAGGTGCCGCTCGAGGTCGGCGTGGCGGCCGGCCGGGGCGACGAGCAGGACGTCGACGTGCTTGCCGGCGTGGGTGCGCTGGGGGAGGGTCACGATCGTCATGCCTCCTTTATCGCGCGCCGGCCTGATACCGCCCTTGGCCCCGCCTGCGAGAATCCTGGAAGGCCGGACCACAGGGAGGCTGCCCGTGATCGTGTGGATCAACGGCCCGTTCGGCGCGGGCAAGTCGACGCTCACCGCCGAGCTGTGCCGGCGCGAGCCGAGGGCCCGGGCGTTCGACCCCGAGCGCATCGGTTGGGTGCTCAAGCGGACCCTCGGCCTGGTCCGCCCCGGCGACTACCAGGACCTGCCGGCCTGGCGGGCGGCGACCGTGGCCGCCGCGGCCTGGCAGGCGCGCGGTGCCGACCCGCTGCTGGTGCCGATGACCGTGCTGCGCCGCCGCTACCTCGAGGAGATCGTCGCCGGGCTGCGCGGCCGTGGCCATGAGGTGCGCCACGTGCTGCTGGACGTCTCCGCACCGGTCCTGGTGGAGCGGATCGAGGCGGACGAGGACCCCGGCCCGCAGGGCTGGCGGCTGGACAACCTGGGCGCATACCTCACCGCGCGGCGGGAGCTGCGCGCGTTCGGCGCGGTCGTGGACACCGACGACCTGGACCCGGACGAGGTCGCCGACGAGGTCCAGGGGCTCATCGGCGGCTGGCGCGTGACCTGAGGATCGCCACACGCGAGCCGCCCGGCTTCGCCCGGCACGTGCTTGTCGGCACGTGCGTGCGCAGCCGGGCGGGGCAAGACGCGACCTACTTGGAGTACACCTCCATCTCCCACAGCGAATAGCCGTAGCCGGTGGCGCGGGCCACCCCGGCCATGCGCACGTACCGGGCGCTGACCGGCGCGAACGTGACGTTGTCGGTGCCGCCGTTGCCGGCGTCGATCACGGCCGCGGCGCTCCAGCCGCTGCCATCGGCGGAGACCTCGATGCGGTACCGCGACCCGTACGCCGCCTCCCAGCGCAGGATGACCCGCCGCACCTGGCGCGCCGAGCCGAGGTCCACGGTGATCCACTGGTTGTCGCTCCACCCGCTGCTCCACCGCGTGGACGGGCTGCCGTCGACCGCCGCGCCGGCGCTGTAGCCGAGCTGGGTGCTGCTGACGGTGACCGGCCGGCCCTGCGCCAGGTTGGTCAGGTCGTCGCCGCGCCCGGCCGGGAACGACACGACCTGCTGGTACGTCGGCCGGTTCTGCCAGGAGATCTTGTCGTGCGTGATCCCGCCCAGCGGCGACTGGATGATCGTGTCCGCGCACCACTGGTCGCCGGCCGAGCAGTACTTGTCGCCCGGGTACGTGGTGGTCGCGGGCTCCGCGGTGGCCGCCGCGAGGGTCGTGACCAGCACCTGCCGGCACGCCGTCAAGGAGCCGCCGCCGCAGTAGGTGCGGCCCAGGCCGCTGCGCACCGGGTCTCCGAGGACCGAGCGGAGATCCTTGTCGAGGTAGCCCCACCAGCCGTACTGGAATGCGGACCCCTTGTGGGTCTGGGTCTGGTTCAGCGACCCGGCGCTGGTCGGCCCGGTGGCCCCGGAGGGCGACTCGTCGATCTGCAGCGCACTGGTCAGCGCGGCGTAGACGTCGTCGCCGAGCCCGGGCCGGAACGCCCCGTCGACCAGCTTCGGCCACCAGGCGTCGAATGTGCGGATCGCGGCCGCGTGCTGGTAGACGTGCGATCCGGGGGAGGTCTCCACGCGCTTCGCGCCGGCCGCCTGCCAGGCCCGCAGGGCGGCGACGTTCGGGTCGGTGCTCGTCCCGGACGGATCGAGGATGCGCAGCAGCTTCGGCAGCAGGTTCTCGGCCCGAAGGTCGGTGACCGCGGCGTCCTCGACCAGCCGCACGACCCCGGCCCGATCGACCTTGCCCGCGCCGAGCGCGGATTTGACCCGCTTGTCGAGCAGATCCGCGCGATGCACGGCGCCGAAACTGAAGTTTCCGTCCGCCGCGCCGAAGTCCTTACTTTGCTTGTTATTCCAAGAGACGAAATAATCCTGCCCGGTCGACTGCGGATGCTGGTTCACCGGAATGTAGTCGGCCGTATTCGTATCCGCATTCCAGCCGGACCATTCATATGCGGGGTCCGCCTTCGTGGGCAGGTTCGGGTTCGCGCCCGGCTTGCGCACCGGGTTGCTGCCGGAGTTGAAGTACGCGGTGTCCGTGGCGTTGACATAGAACCAGTTGAAGGCGTACCCGACGTCGGAGGCCGCGGCGATGAACTGGGCCGGTGTGCCCATCGCGGCCGGGTCGTTGAACGCCTGGAAGCCGATCGCGGAGTCGGCCTCGTGCCGGTAGGTCGAGCGCAGCTGGGTGAACGCGACCGGCTGCCCGCCGACCGTCCCGCGCCAGGCGACCAGGCCGTACTTCGTGCGGTACGTGATGAGCTGGTAGGAGCCGGCGGGCGTGGAGTCCGCGACGGTCGGCTTCCAGGAGTTGGACTGCACCAGCGCCTCCATGGGCGTGCACACGCCGCGGAAGAGGTACGCCGAGGACTGTGTCGTGGCCGCCGAGCCGTCGGTGTTGCACAGCGGCACCGCGTACGTGTCGGTGATGTCCTGCTCCGCCGAGGTGGCGCTCCAGGCGTAGTCCTGCCCGCGGCCGAGCAGCACGTAGAGGTTGAGCCCGGAGAACGCGACGCCGTGCGCGCTGATCCCCGGCCCCTGCAGCTCCTGCAGCATGAGCAGCTGCGGCGAGAAGTACCCGGTCTGCGGCCCGAACACGGCGATCGGGTGCCCGGTCGCCGAGTGTGCGGCGTCGATCACCACCGCGTTGGACATGCCGCGCTTGGTGGCCGCGCCAGGTGCCAGACCAGCGGTGGTCGTCGCCGAGCCGCTCGGATTGAACACCACGGGCTGCGCGGCGACGCTGCCCAGGTCCGGCAGCGCGACGCCGGGGGCGTTGGGGTCGGCCGCGCCGTACGGGAAGGACTGCCCGTTGTGCAGGGTCAGCACCGCCTCCTCGTCGTTCTGCGCACGGAAGGCGGCCCAGAGCCGGTCGCCCTCGGCGGCGCCGTAGCGGGCCCGGGCGGTGACCCGCACCAGCGCGGACTCGACCTCGCCGCCCCCGCCTCCGCCGAACAGGCCGCCGACCACGCCCGCGATCGCGATCAGGTCGGTCATCTGGAACGGCTCCGGCCCGCCGGCGTTGGTGATCGCGTCGAGGTGGCCGGTGAGGACGTACTCGCCGGGGCAGTTGCGCCCGGCCATGCAGGCGGCGATGTAGGCGTTGATGCCGGCGACGTACTGCTGCACGTCGTCGTAGAGCTGCGCGCCGCGCGTGCCCTTGCTCCGCAGCGCCGCGACCTGGTCCTGCAGGTCGGCCTCGGTGTACGGGGCGTTGCGCCAGATGCTCTGCTCCAGCTCCCGGTTGCCCGGCGCGCCGCCGGCGAACGGGGTCACCTTCCCGCGGCCGACCCGGCGCATCAGGTCCATCACGAACAGCCGGTCCTCCGCGCCGGAGTACCCGGCGCCGAACATCGTCCCGGCCCGCGTCGTGCCGGTCACGTGCGGCACGCCGAGCGCCTTGTCGCGCACGATCCTCACGTCGGAACGCGGGCTGTAGCTGCGCGCCACCTGATCGGCCGGCACGCCGAACGAGGCACTGTTGTAGAAGGAGGAGATCTGCTCATCGGTCAGGCCGGTGTAGGCGGCGACGAGGTTCGCGTACGGGCCGAGCTGGTCGGACGTGTGCGCCGGCCGGGTGCCCAGCGCCTGGTGGGCCAGGATGTCGGCGAGCGTGGCGTTGCCGTTCTGGCCCGGCGGCAGGATGTCGTTGCACTGGTCGAGGCAGTAGTCGTTGGGCGTCAGGACGGCCGCCTGGGCGGGTCCGGCGAGCGCGGGGGCGACGAGGACGGCGGAGGCGAGCAGGAGCGCCCCCAAGGCGCGCTCGAGGACGCGCTTGAGGAGGGGTAGGGACATGGCGGATCCCTTCCGGGGGTTGCGAGTCAATATGAAAATGACTCGGATTACCGGATGGTAACAACGACGCCGGTCACTGAACAGAGGTGTCGCACCATCGATACGCTGGGCCTCCACTACGCTTCCGGGGTGCTCGTGGTCCATGCCCTCTGGGTCGGCGGCCGGGTCGCCCTGTGGGCGGAGGACCCGTCGATCGCTTCGCACCCTGAGCCCGGTCCGGCTCGACGGGGATCCGCGCGGGCCGCCCGCCGGCACCCGTTCGCGGTCGCCGGGCTCGATCTCGACGGCGGCACCGGCATCGCCGCGGTGCGCACGCCGGCCCTGCCCACCCGCGGCGGCCGGCCCGAGCCCTCGCCGGCCGCGTCGATCCCGGTCGAGGGCGGCCGGCCCGTGCTGCGGCGGTGGGCCGTCGACACCGTCGAGTACGACCCCGACGACGCCCTCGGCCTGCTGCGGGGGCTCGCGTCCGCCGCCGGCGACGACATCGTGCTCGGCGACTCCGCCCGTTGGCTCGCCGGCGTCGCCGGGTTCGCCGCCGGGCTCGTCGCCCGCGGCCGCATGCTGCCTGCCCTGGTCGGCGACGCCGCCGGGGGCGAGGCCCGCTGGCTGCCGGTGCTCACCGGCCGCGACGCCGCCTACGCCCGCGCCCTGGCCCTCGCGCTGCCCCAGGCCGTGCTCGCCGCCACCCCGGACACCACCCGCGCCGCCGCGCTGGCCGAGGTCCTCGACGCCTTCGCCGACGCCGCCGCGCGGGCGGCGCTGCCCGCCGACGCGGGGCCGCGGGCCGCCGGGCACCGCCCCGGCGACGCCGCCGGCGCCTGGCTCGCCGCGCTCACCGGCCGGGACCGCCGCATCGCCGGCGTCGCACCCGCCGCGCTCGAGCGGCTGCGCACGCAGCTGGTCGCCTGGGAGGCCGATGCGATCGGCGGCGCGGTGCGGGCCTGTTTCCGCCTCGTCGAGCCGCCGGAGCCCGGCGACGGCGAGGAGCCGCCCGCCGACCCGCGGTGGACCCTCGAGTTCGCGTTGCGGGCCGCCGACGAGCCCACCCTTGTCGTCGACGCCGGCCAGGTCTGGCGCTCCCGCGGCGCGCTCAAGGCCCTGCAGCGGCACATCCCGGCGCCCCAGGAGACGCTGCTGGCCGAGCTCGGCCGGGCCAGCCGGCTGTACCCCGCGATCGAGGACGCGCTGCGCGAGCCCCGCCCGGTCGCGCTGACGCTGGACACCGACGGCGCGCACCGGCTGCTCAGTGAGGCCGCGCCGCTGCTGGCCGCGGCCGGGTTCGGCGTGGTGCTGCCCGGCTGGTGGCGCCGGGCATCCGCGCGCCTCGGCGCCCGGCTCAGGGCCGGCGGCTCCGGCTCGGCCGCGCCCGGCACCGTCGCCACCGACAGCGGGCTGGGCCTCGACGCCGTCGTGGACTACCGGTGGGAGCTCGCCGTCGGCGACGAGGCGCTCACCGAGGACGAGCTGCGCCGCCTCACCGACCTCAAGGCGCCGCTGGTACGGCTGCGCGGCCAGTGGGTCGAGCTCGACCCGCGCCGGCTCGCCGAAGGTCTGTCGTTCCTGGAGCGGCACCGGGCGCAGGAGTCGATGACCGTCGCCGACCTGCTGCACCTGGCCGGCGGCGCGGCCGAGGGGCCCGGCGGCCTGCCGGTCGTCGAGGTCACCGCCGATGGCTGGCTCGGCGACCTGCTCAGCGGGGAGGCGGAGCTGCGCATCGGCGACGCCGGGGTGCCCGCGGCGTTCGAGGGCAGCCTCAGGCCGTACCAGCAGCGGGGTTTGAACTGGCTGCGGTTCCTGGAGGCCGCGGGCCTCGGCGGCATCCTCGCCGACGACATGGGTCTCGGAAAGACGGTGCAGCTGCTCGCCCTCATCGCCGGGGACGCGCGGGGGAGCACCGGCCCGACGCTGCTGGTCTGCCCGATGTCGCTGGTCGGCAACTGGCAGCGCGAGGCGGCCCGCTTCGCGCCGGGGCTGCGCGTGCACGTCCACCACGGCGCCGATCGCGCCCGCGAGCTCGACCCGGCCGCGTTCGAACTCGTCGTCACCACCTACGCCGTCGCGACCCGCGACGCGGAACAGCTGCGGGCCGTGCCGTGGCACCGGGTCGTGCTCGACGAGGCGCAGGCGGTCAAGAACGCCGCGACCAAACAGGCCGCGGCCGTGCGGCGGCTGCCCGCCCGGCACCGCGTCGCGGTCACCGGCACGCCGGTGGAGAACCGCCTCGCCGACCTGTGGTCCATCATGGAGTTCGCCAACCCGGGCCTGCTGGGCAGCGCGACGAAGTTCAAGGAGCGCTACGCCGAACCGATCGAGCGCTTCGGCGACGCCGACGCCGCCGCCCGGCTGCGCCGCATCACCCAGCCGTTCGTGCTGCGCCGCCTCAAGACCGACCGCGCCATCATCTCCGACCTGCCGGAGAAGCTGGAGATGGACGTGGTGTGCAGCCTGACCCGCGAGCAGGCCAGCCTCTATCAGGCCGTGGTCGACGACATGCTGGCCCGCATCGACAGCAGCGAGGGCGTCGAGCGCCGCGGCCTGGTGCTGGCTACGATGACCCGGCTCAAGCAGATCTGCAACCACCCGGCCCTGGCCCTGCGCGACGGCAGCCGCCTGCCCGGCCGCAGCGGCAAGCTCGCCCGGCTGGAGGAGATCGCCGAGGAGATCCTCGCCGCCGGCGAGCGGGCGCTCATCTTCACCCAGTACGCCGAGTTCGGCGCCATGCTGCGCGCCGAGCTCTCCGCCCGCTTCGGCCGCGAGGTCGCGTTCCTGCACGGCGGCCTGCCCAAGGCGTCACGCGACGCGCTCGTGGCCCGCTTTCAGGAGGCGTCCCCGTCCTCGCCGCCGCTGTTCGTGCTCTCGCTCAAGGCGGGCGGCACCGGCTTGACCCTGACCGCCGCCAACCACGTCATCCACGCCGACCGCTGGTGGAACCCGGCAGTGGAGGACCAGGCGACGGACCGCGCGTTCCGCATCGGCCAGCGCCGTGCTGTGCAGGTCCGCAAGTTCGTCACGGCCGGCACGGTCGAGGAGAAGATCGCCGCCCTGATCAAGGACAAGCGCGGCCTCGCCGCGAAGATCGTCGGCACCGGTGAGCAGTGGCTGACCGAGCTGTCCACGGCGGACCTGCGCTCGCTGCTCACCCTGGACCCCGGCGCGGCGGCCGACTGACCGCGCCGGAGTCCGACGGTGTGTCCGGTCAGTCGGTGGCGGAGGGTGACGCGCTCACGTCGTTCGAGATGCGGCCGTTGCTGCACGGCACGCCGGGTTCCAGCGTCGCGGTCTGGCGGTACTGGCGGATGAACGCGTCGATGCGCGAGTCGTCGGCCGAGGTCACCCGCAGCTGGTACCCCCACGCCTGCAGCGAGATCGCCGAGGGCTGCCCGTCGTACGGGCTCATGAGCATGTAGTCGTTGTTGCGCACCCGCTTGGCGAGCCGCTCGACCTCGGCCGGCGCCAGCCCCGTGCGGTAGGTGATCCAGACCGCGCCGTGCTCCAGGCTGTGCACCGCGTTGCCCTCGTCGACCGGCTCGGTGTACACGTCACCGGCGCAGCGCTGCCAAACCGGGTGGTGCGGCCCACCGGCGGCCGGGACCATCGGATACTCGATCTTCTCGCCCTCGGCGCGGTGGTCGCGCTCGAGCCACTCGGGGTGCGTGGTCCGATAGTTGATGAGCCCGACGATGTCCGCCGACGCGTCGCCGCTGAGGTTCCTCTTCGGCATGTACCACACCACGCCCGCGATCCCGGCGACGCACGCGAGCGCCAGGACACCGACGATGCTCACCAGCGCGATGATCAGCCCCCGGTTGCCGCCGGACGACGGCGGCGGCGCGCCGGACGGCGGCGGGTAGGGCGGCGGCGGGTAAGGCGGCGTGCCGGACGACGACGCCGACGGCGTGCCGGGCGACGACGGTGGCGGCGGTGGCGGCGGGCCCGGCGGGTAGGGCGGCGGCGGGTAAGGCGGCGTGCCGGACGACGACGGCGGTGTGCCGGGCGGCGGCAGGTAAGGCGGCGGTGTGCCAGGCTCCGACGGTGGCGTGCTGGGCGGCGGCGGGTAGGGCGGAGTGCCGGATGACGGTGGCGGCGTGCCAGGCGGCGATGGGTAGGGCGGCGTGCCGGACGACGACGGCGGTGTGCCGGGCGGCGGAAGATAAGGCGGCGGTGTGCCAGGCTGCGACGGTGGCATGCTGGGCGGCGGCGGGTAGGGCGGAGTGCCGGACGACGACGGTGGCGGCGGGCCCGGCGTGTCGGGCGGCGGCGGATAGGGCGGCGGCGGATAGGGCGGCGTACCGGATGGCGGCGGTTGGGGGGAGGCGCCGGACATGCCGCCGACACTACCGGCCGTGCGTTTCCGCGACAATTCGGACGCTTCGCACCGCCCGGGCCGTCGCGCGCCGATCACCGCGCCTACCGGGGCCCTCCCAGGGCGCTGAGCGCGTCGAGGTAGCGCGGCGGGACCAGGTTGGGGCCGTCGCCCCGGAACGCGGCGTCGACCTCGGCGTCGGTGGGCAGCGCCGGCACCTCGGCGGCGAGCGCCTTCACGATCGGGGTGTCGCGCCAGTCGGGGTGCTCGGTGAGCAGCCGCAGCGCGACGAGGGACTCCTCGATCTCGCCCACGCACTCGAACGGCTTGTGCGCGGTCAGGCCCATCAGCTCGCGGTACCCCTCGAGCTGCGTGAGATCCGTGAACACGTCGGTGCCGAAGATGTGCACCAGCCGCTCCCGCCCGGTGAACGGCGCCAGGGCCAGGAACACGAACCGGCACTTCGGGCAGTGCCCGCACCAGCGCTCGCTCGCGTCGCGCTGCTTGAACGCGGCGTTGCAGCTCGTGACGACCTCGTCGTACGCGGTGAACTTGGTGAACAGCCCAGCGATGTGCAGCTCGGACAGGCCGCGCAGCAGCGAGAAGTACGCGTCCCGCAGCCCGGCATGGGCCAGCAGCGCGGCGCGCAGGTGCGCCTCGGCCGGCAGCCCCTTCGACCACTGGTGGTTGATGTCCCGGCCGAGCCAGCTCAGGTTCGGCACCGAGGCGGAGCTCTCGTTGGACATGACGACCGGCCCGAGCCCGTGCATCAGCGACGTGGCGACCGCGACCAGCGAGTTGATCGCGGTGACCGGGATGTGCCCGTTGAACGCGCCGGTCTCGTTGAGCTCGCGCATGCGCGGGTCGAGCCGCCGTCGCACGGTGCGCACCGGCTGCGGCGACACCGCCATCACCCCGCGGATGATCGCGTTGGGGTTGACCGCGAACAGCACCGGGTCGAGCCCGGCGCGCTGCAGCGCCTCCATCGTCACGATCGAGTCCTTGCCCCCGCCGACCGCGGCCAGCGGCGGCCCGTCCGGCGTGTGCGGCCGCTCCGGCGGCGCCGCGGTGCGCTCCGCCTCGATCGGCAGGTCCAGCACATACTCGAGCTTGTTGCGGTAGGCGAACTCGCCCAGCCCGTCGTGGAAGAGCGCGCGCACCCACGGCAGCGCCCCCTCGGCCAGGGTCACCCCGCCGAGCTCGACCCGCTTCGGCGCGGCGATCTTGTAGTACGAGGTGGAGGCGGCGACGTACAGCAGGTCGAGCACCCGATCGAGCGCGGGATGCCCGGCGGCGGGCGGCCCGAAGTCGACGGTCTCCGTGAGCACGAGGTCGCCGAGCGCGTAGTGGAAGCGCGCCACCCCGGTCGACGGGTCGAACTCCCGCCCCGGGAACCGCAGCGCCTCGACCTGCTCCCACGCGTTCACGATGTGCTCCGTTCCGTCCGGTACGCGCCGACCCGCAATGGTAGCGTTCGCGCGCCGCTTGCATCCGGTACTCGGGTACGGGTCTACCGTCGTGGCATGGAACACGCGGGCCACGGGCTGCGCACGGGCGAGGTCGCCGGGCGGGCCGGTGTCAACATCCAGACGCTGCGATACTACGAGCGCCGCGGCCTGCTGTCGGAGCCCCTGCGCAGCCCCGGCGGCCACCGCCTGTACCCGCCGGACGCGGTGGGCCTGCTCGTCGCGATCAAGGCCGCGCAGCGGCTCGGGTTCACGCTGAACGAGGTCGCGGAGCTGCTCGACTCCGGCCGCCGCCGGGCACCGGTCGGTCTGCACGACCGGGCGGCGGACAAACTCGCCGAGATCGACCGGCGGATCGCCGACCTGTCCGCCGTGCGCGACACGCTGGCCCGCGTGGTGGCGGCGCGGTGCGACAGCCTGACCGACTGCACCTGCCCGGACTGCCCGATCCCGTCTCCCACCGCGTGACCGCGCGCCGGGCGAGCGCGGTCATCGCCCTGGTTGGGTGCCGGGCATCATGTGAGTCATGATCACGGAGTAAACATGCACAAGGAGCAGCACGTTCGCTCCGTGGCCATGGAGAACAGCGGTCAGCGGTACCAGCGGCGCAGGGTTCGCAGGGTCTCCGCGCCGCCGAGGTCCGGGGGAGGCGTCGGGAGCTGGCGGAGCAGCAGGTCCCGCTCGGTGACGTACGACGGCTCCGGGTCGGTCAACGGGACCGGCGGCAGCCAGAACCGCTCGATCTCCACGTCGGGCTCGGTGAGGCCGGCCAGGGCGCCCGCCGTGCCGATCGGGGAGAGCGCGGGCGCCGGCTCGTGATCGTCGGGCTCCGCGGGGCCGCCGGCGCGCAGGGTGCGCAGCGCCGACAGCAGGGCCTCGCGCGAGCGGCCGCGCCACAGCAGGATCAGGAACGGGTCGCCGTCGAAGCGCTCGGCCAGCAGATAGCACGTCGCCGCGAGATGTTTGCACGGTACGGCCTGGTCGGGGCACGAGCAGCGCATCGCGAGGTCGGCGAAGCGGGCCGGGAACAGCGGCGCCGCCGCGGCGTGGAAGACGTCCTCGACGTGCGGCGGGAGCTCGCCGGCCAGGAGCTTCGCGGCGCCCAGCGCCTCGGCGGCCAGGGCGTGCTCGACGGTCGACCAGACGCTGTCGGGGAAGACCGCGAGGTTGATGGAGACCTTGTACGGCGTGGGGCGCGAGCCCTGCACGGTCGCCGTCACCGCGCCCGGGGCCACGTCCAGCCGCAGCACCTGACCGGCGCGGGCGTAGTTGCGGCCCCGGGTCAGGCGGGTGCCGAGCGCGAAGGACTCGAGCACGGCCAGGAAGCGCTTGGACCACCAGCTCTCGCCGATGGCACCGCGCGTGCTGCGGGCCCGGATGCCACCATCGACGCGGACGGCCCGGGTCCCCCAGTACTCCGGTGTCGTCACGCCCGCGGGCACCCCGGCCCGGCGGCGCCGCGGCGCGGCGCGAACTCGGCGATCATGGCCCCAGTCTACTCAGCCGCCAGAACGCCGCGATGAGCAAGCCCGACGACGTCGACGAGGTCACCGGCCTGAGCATGGCCGACATGGAAGCCGCGGGCGAGGATCTGTACGAGCATCGCGACCAGGCATCCGGTGACGAGGTCCCGAGCGAGCCCGCCACCGACATCCGTTCGGTGGTGTCCGTCCGGTTCAGTCGCGGCGAGCTCGACAGCATCGTCGCCGCGGCGACTGCGGCCGGTCAGCCGGTGTCGACGTACATACGCAACGCCGCGCTCGCGACGTCGGCGGCGATCGATGTCGAGGCCGCGCGGCGAGAACTGCGCACAGCAGCAACGGCACTCGACGAACTGCGCCGGCGACTGGGCTCCGCCGCGTGACCATCGGTCGGGCCCCGTCCGGCCCGTTTATCACCATCGGCGCGGACACCCTGGACGCGCCGACCCTGTCCGCGTACGCCGACGGCACCTGGCTACTACCCATCTGATCCCGGCATGGGCCGGTCACTGCTGCGGTAGCCGCTAGTGATTTCGGTGGCTGAATATAAGCGGATGCGCGAAACGTTCGACCTGCTGCCCGACGACGGAGCCCCCGCGGACCTCCGCCAGTCGCGGGAGGACTTCGCGGCCGGCGACACGTTAGCGATGGACGAGGTTCGCGCCGAGCTGGAGCGGCGTCGAAGCAGGGCGGCAGGCGGGCGGACGATGGCAGCAACGATCGGCAGAGGTCGTGATCGACGGAGTGAGCGTGCGATCGCTCGACGGGAATCCGTCAGTACCGTCCTGAGGATGGGACGCAGCGAGTGCGCCACCGCCCCTTCGCGCGGCTGAGGGTGGCTGAGGCGGATTTATTCCGCCCGCTGGGGAGGCGTAACCCACGTCCCGTGCGGGGCTCTGTCGATTTAGCGTCGAGCCCATGAGGATTGTGTTGACCGGTGGGACCGGTTACATCGGCTCCGCCCTGGTGGAGCGGCTCGTCGCCGGCGGGCACGCCGTCACCGCGCTCGTGCGCGGTGAGGAGGCGGCCGGGAAGGCGCGCAAGGCGGGCGCCGAGGCGGTCGTCGGTGATCTGTTCGACTCCGCGTGGACCGCGGAGCGGTTCGCCGGCGGCGACGCCGTCGTGCACCTCGCCGCCACCGGCGACGGCGACTCCGCGCGCTTCGACCGGGCGGTCGTGGCCGCCGCCGTTCGGGCGCTGGGCGGCACCGGAAAGCCGTATGTGCACACCGGCGGGATCTGGAGCTGGGGCGACAACGCCGACATCACCGAGGAGTCGCCGGCGGCGCCGCCCGCGCTGACGGCGTGGCGCTCGGAGATCGAGCAGTCGGTGCTCGACGCCGACCTGGCGGCCACGGTCGTCGCCCCCGGGATCGTGTTCGGCCACGGCGGCGGGATCCCCGCCGGGGTGCTCGTGGCGGCCCGCGACGAGGACGGGCGTGTCCGGCTCGTCGGCGACGGCTCGCAGCACTGGGCGACCGTGCACGTGGACGACGTCGCCGCGCTGTACACCCTTGTCGTGGAGCGCGGCGAGCGGCTCGGCCGCCTCGTCGCCGCGTCGGGTGTCAATCCCACCGTCCGGGAGCTCGCCGAGGCCGCTTCGGGCGGCGCGGGCGTTGTTTCGGAGACCGCCGAGGCGTCCCGGGCGCGGCTGGGCGCGCCGTTCGCCGACGCGCTGCTGCTGGACCAGCAGGCCACGGGCGCGAAGGCCAGGTCACTGGGCTGGAGCCCGTCCGGACCGGCGCTCGTCGAGGAGTTGCGCGCCGCAGCGTAGGGGGCGTTCGCTTGGGTCGGGGAGCGCGGCTTCGGCCGCGCTCCGTCGTATTTGCGGCGGTCGAAGCGCCGATCAGACCGGCAGCAGCGACGCGTCCGCCTCGGTCAGCACCAGCACGTCGCTGGTCAGCGGCCGGTAGACGCGGCGCAGCAGGGCCGGGTCGCAGACTCCCGCCACCGCGGCGAACACGGCACGCGCCAGGCGCTCCGCGTCGGCCGGCGCGACCGCGGCCCGGGCCGCGACGTCGGACAGGAAGTCGAGGTGTACCTCCTGGTCGTACAGGTGCTGGTAGGACCACAGCGGCTCGGCCAGCGTCGGCGGGAGCTCCGCGGCCAGCTGGTGCACCCAGCCGTCGGGCAGCCGGTTGGCCAGGGCGTGCAGCACGCCGCGCAGGGCCCGGCGGGCGCTTTCGGGATCGGTGAGGCCGGTCTTTTCGCGTACCTCCGCGATGAACACGTCTTCGTACATGTGCCGAACGCTGCCGGGCGCGCAGGTGAGCGGCCATCACTCGGCGGGGACGGAGCTGTCCGGGCAGCGGTGCCGGGTCATCCGCCACGGGTGGGACCGCCTCACCCGCTCCCCGCCCAGCATGGCGGGGTACGTGCAGCCCGCACAATTGGGAGGCGCCACCATGACACTGCTGGTCACCCGTCCCCGCCGGTCGCTTGCCATGTATCCGGCGCTGGGCATGCCCCTGACGAGCGGTGCGCCCGTCGACATCGAGGAGACCGGCGACGCGTTCCGGGTCGAGCTGGACCTGCCGGGCGTCGCGCCCGACGACGTGGAGATCGAGCTGCGCGACAACGAGATCCGGGTCTTCGGCACGTTCGGCGAGCGCCGCCGCGAGGGGACGGTGCGCCACCACGCGCGCAGGACCGGTGAGTTCGAGTACATCGTCGCCCTGCCCGGCGACGTCGACCCCGAGGGCGTCCAGGCGGACCTGGACGCCGGCGTGCTCACGATCGTGGCGCCGAAGGCGCACGGGCAGCAGGCGCGGCGCATCGAGATACATCGCAAGCAGCAGATCGTCGACTCCTCCGTGGTGCCGCCGGAGCCGTCCACGGAACACCTGAAATCGCCGGACAATCCGGCCGCGAAGGCCAAACGGATGAAGGAGGGCCAGTCGCGGCCCGGCCCGGCTAGCCAGCGCGCCGGCTCGTCGGGCACCGGCAGCACCGGCCAGGTCGGCCGCAGCTCGATGGGCTGAGGCGGGGCCACACGGACCCAGGGCGGGTCGTCATGGCGGTCGACTTCCGCGACCCGTACGAGGTGCTCGGCGTCGCGCGGGGCGCGGGGCAGGACGAGGTCCAGCGCGCGTACCGGCGCCTGGCCCGCCGCTACCATCCCGACGTCAGCTCCGAGCCGGGCGCGGAGGAACGGTTCAAGGAGATCACCGCGGCGTACCGCGTGCTGGCCGACCCGAAACGCCGGCGCGAGTACGACGCGGGGCGGCGCGGCCGGCACCAGCGGTACCGCAGCGGCATCGACGTCGATCTGTCCGGCGGCCTGTTCCGCGGTGCGCGCGGCACCGACACCCGGGCCGAGCTCACGATCGGCGTGGAGACCGCTTACACCGGCGGCCGGCGGCGTGTCACGCTGCCGGGCCCGGCGGGACGGCCCAGGCAGTACGACGTGAACGTCCCGGCCGGCATCGTCGACGGCGAACGGCTGCGGCTGCCCGGCCAGGGCGCGCCCGGGACGCGGGGCGGTCCCCCGGGGGATCTGCTCCTCGTCGTACGCCTGGCGCCGCACCCGAGATTCAAGGTGTCCGGTCGCAACGTGATGGTCGAGGTGCCGCTCAGCCCGTGGGAGGCGGCCCTCGGCGCGGTCGTCCCGGTCGGCACGCCCGCCGGGGAGCTGCGCCTGGACGTGCCGGCGGGCTCGTCCTCGGGCCTGCGCCTGCGCCTGCGCGGCCAGGGCCTGCCCAACCCGCGCGGCCCGGCCGGTGACCTGTTCGCGGAGATACGAATCGTGGTGCCGGAGCGGCTCACCCCCGGCGAGCGCGCGCTGTACAGCTCGCTCGCCCGAGAGTCGCCGTTCGACGCCCGGCTCATTTAGGCACAACGCAGAAGGAAGGGGATCACATGCTGAAAAGGGAAGCTTGGCTGCTGGGCATCCGCGGTGCGATCGCGATCGCGTTCGGCATCATCGCGGTGGTCTGGCCCGGGGTGACGGTGATCGCGCTGGCGCTGCTGTTCGGCATCTTCGCCATCGTCAGCGGGGTCGAGCAGCTCGTCCACGCGATCCGCCCGTCGCCCGGGCCGTCGAACGTGGTCACCGGCTTCGCCGACGGCACGGGCCCGCGGATCGCCCGCGGCGTGGCCGGGGTCGTCGGCCTCGTGCTCGGCATCCTGGCCGTCGTGTGGCCCGGGATCACGGCGATCGTGCTGGCCATCATGGTCGGCGTGTGGGCGGTGGTCACGGGCCTGGCCGATCTCTGGCTGGCGACCCGCCAGCACGGGGGCTGGTCGCTGGCGCTGATCGGCGCGCTCGCGATCGTGGCCGGGCTGTTCATCATGGTCCGCCCCGCGGCCGGGGCGCTGGCCATCGCCTGGGCGATCGGCATATACGCGATCATCAGCGGCGTGCTGCTGCTCGTCGCCGCGTATCAGCTGACGCGCCAGCGCACCGGGCGGGGCCGGATGGCGGCGGCGCACTGACCGGCGCCACAGCGGAGGGCGGCGCGGCTTCGGCCTCGCCGCCCTTCGCCCGCTCCCACCTTGTGGGCTTCCCTCGTTATAGCCTGCACGGCATGACGCAGCCACCGTATGGAACCCCCAATCCGTATGGGCAGCAGGATCCGTACGGACAGCCGTCGCCGTACGGCCAGCCGGTGCCGTACCCGCAGTCCGACCCCTACGGTCAGCCCGCGTTGCCGCCGCCGATGTCCTCGCCGCCGGCCTCCAGCCCGCCCGCGTCAGGCCAGCCATATTCGACGGCCTACCAGATGCCGACCTCGGGCGTCCCGACCTCGGGCGGCTTCGACCCCTACGGCCAGGCCGCCTACGCGCAGCCCATCTACGCCCAGGCCGCTTATGCCCAGCCCGGCTACGCTCAGCCCGTCGGCTACGCGGCCGCCTACGACCCGCTGACCGGCCAGCCGTACTCCGACAAGAGCAAGGTCGTCGCGGGCCTGCTGCAGCTGGTGCCCGGCCTGCTCTTCGCCATCGGCGGCATCGGCCGGCTCTACGCCGGCAACATCGCCCTCGGCGTGACCCAGCTGATCCTCAGCTTCGCCGTCGGCTGGGTCGCCTTCATCTGCGGCTTCTTCCTGTTCGTGCCGTTCCTCATCACCGGCGGCCTGTGGTTGTGGTTCATCATCGACGGCATCATGATGTTCGCCGGTCGCCCGGTGGACGGCCAGGGCCGCCCGCTGCGCCCCAACTGACCGGCGGGCTACGGGCGGACGCCGCGGATCGACGCGTCCAGGACCTCCGCCGTGTGGGCCAGGCGGATCGTCGCGCCCGCGCGTTGGACGGCGGCGGCGATCTGCATCAGGCAGCCGGGGTTGGCAGTCACCAGGAGGGACGCGCCCGTGGACAGGACGTCGCGGGCCTTGCGGTCGCCCAGCTCGGCGGCGGGGCCCGGGTTGAGGATGTTCCAGATGCCGGCCGAGCCGCAGCAGATCTCCGGGTCGGGGATCTCCCGCAGGTCCAAGCCCGGCACCGCGCGGAGCAGGGCGCGGGGCTGAGCGTGCACGCCCTGGGCGTGCGCGAGGTGGCACGCGTCGTGGTAGGCGGCCGTCACCGGGACCGGGTGGCGCGGGGCGACCGGGCCCAGCTCGGCCAGGAACTCCGACAGGTCGCGCACCTTCGGGGCCAGGGCCGCGGCGCGCGGGTCGCCGGGGAGCAGCTCGGCGATCTCCTTGAGCGCCGAGCCGCAGCCGGCGGCGTTCACGACCAGGGCGTCGACGCCGGTGAACGCGTCGAGGATCGCGGCGGCGAAGCGGGCGGCCTCGTCGCGGCGGCCGCTGTGCAGGCTCAGCGCGCCGCAGCAGCCCTGCGCCGGCGGGATGACCACGTCGCAGCCCTCGGCGGCCAGGACGCGCGCGGTCGCGGCGTTGACCGACGGGAAGAAGGCATGCTGGACGCAGCCGGTGAGCATGCCGACGCGCGCACGGCGCGGGCCGAGGGCGTGCACGAGCGGCGGCAGCGGGACCGCGCGGCGCAGCGGCGGGGCCAGGTCGACGAGCGTGCGAAGGGGCGCCGGCAGGCGTCGTTTCAAGGGCGTTCCGAGCCATCGGTACCCCACGAGCGGCGCCTTGGCGACCCGCAGCCGGCGGTGGTACGGGAAGAGCGCGAAGACGGCCGCCCGCAGCGCCCGGCCCGACGGCGGGCGGACCTGCTCGACCATCGCGCGGGTCTCGGTGATGAGCGTGTCGTACCGCACCCCGGACGGGCACGCGGCCACGCACGCCATGCAGCCCAGGCACGCGTCGAAGTGGCCGGCCATCGTCTGCGTCAGCGGCTCGCCCTGGCTCTCCTGCAGCATGAGCTGGATGCGCCCGCGCGGGGAGTCCATCTCCTCGCCCCACAGCACGTACGTCGGGCAGGTGGGGAGGCAGAACCCGCAGTGCACGCAGTCGTTGATGAGCTCGGGCCGGTCCCCGGTCATCAGATGCCCCCGACGAAGCGGCCCGGCGCGAGCGTGCCCGCGGGGTCGAACTGGTCCTTGACCCGGCGCATGAGGTCCAGTCCGTCGACGTGGCCCCAGACGTCGATGCGGGCACGGACCGCGGGCGGGGCGGTCACCACCACGCAGTGCCCGGCGCCGGCCCGGGTCGCCGCGCGCAGGTCGCTGACGACGCCGGCCACCACGCCGGGGTCGGTGCCGCTGGGCAGGCCGGCGTGGAGCACGCCGGTGCCGGCCGAGCCGCGCACCCGCAGCGGCACGTCGTGCAGCTGTGCGGTCACGCCGGCGGCGGTGAGCAGGTACGGCACCCTCGAAAGGGCGCAGGTCAGCTTGATGCCGACGTCGCCGGGCGCCCACGGGTACGCGCCCCAGCCCGGCGGCGGCGTCTCGCCCTGCACGGCGCCGTCGCCGAGCAGCTTCTCCAGGTCGGCGGCGCGCCGGTCGACGCCGGCGGGGACGCCCTCGACCAGGGCGGCGACGGTGAGCCGGCCGCCCTCGGCCATGTCGATCTCGAGGGCGCTGGGCACGATCTGCGAGCCGAGGACCGCGGCCACGGCCCGGCCGGCCTCGTCGGGGCCATCGGCGGGCGCCGACACGAAGCGGGCGGCGGCGGGCAGGGGATGCAGCCGGAACGCGCACTCGGTGATCACGCCCAGGGTGCCGTACGAGCCGGCGACGAGCTTGCCCAGGTCGTACCCGGCGACGTTCTTCACCACCTTGCCGCCGGCCCGGGCCACGACGCCGTCGGCGCGCACCACGGTCACGCCGATGAGCAGGTCGCGGACGGTGCCGTAGAGCATCCGGCGCGGGCCGGACGCGTTGACCGCGACGGTGCCGCCGACGGTCGAGCCGGGCAGCGGCTCGTCCAGCGCGAGCTGCTGGCCCACCGGGCGCAGTGCCTCCTGCACGTCGCGCAGCGGCGTGCCGGCCCGCACCACCGCGACGAGGTCGCCGGCGGCGTGCTCGACGAGGCCGCTCACCCCGCCCATCTCCAGGATCAGGTCGAGGCGCTGCGGCGGTAGCGCCCAGCCCTGCCGGGTGCCCGCGCCGCGGGCGACCAGGGCCAGCCCGTCCCGCGCCGCGCCGCGCACCACGTCGGCGACCTCCGCGGTCGACGCGGGCGAGGCCACCGCCGCGGCGGGCACCCCGGCGATCTCAGCGAGCACCGTCACCGTGTTACCACCTCACCTTCGCAACACCAGCCGTCAGAACACCTCAGCCACGCCGGACTCGTGCATAGGATGGACGCCCTTGCGCCGGCCGGGCACCTCGCCGCACAGCCGAGGGGTCGGGAACACCTTGCCGGGATTGGCCAGGCCGCGCGGGTCGAACGCGCACCTGACCAGCTGCATCGTGTCGAGGTCGGCCGGGGAGTACATCCGCGGAAGGTGTTTGGCCTTGTCGACCCCGACCCCGTGCTCGCCGGTGATGGAGCCGCCGTGCTCGACGCAGATGTCGAGGATCGCCCCGGACACCGCCTCGGCCCGCTCGGCCTGCCCCGCGACCGACTCGTCGAACAGCACCAGCGGGTGCAGGTTGCCGTCGCCGGCGTGGAAGACGTTGGCGACCCGCACGCCGTGCTCGCGGGCCAGCTCGCCGATGCGCGTGAGGACCTGCGGCAGCGCGGTGCGGGGGATGACCCCGTCCTGCACGATGTAGTCGGGGGAGATGCGCCCTACCGCGGCGAACGCCGACTTGCGCCCCTTCCAGAACAGCGCCCGCTCCGCGTCGTCGGCGGCGATGCGGATCTCGAACGCGCCGTGCGCGCGGCAGAGGTCCTCGACCGCGGCGAACTGCGCGTCGACCTCCGCGGCCGGGCCGTCGAGCTCGACGATGAGCACCGCGCCGGCCCCGCCCGGGTAGCCGCAGTGCACCGCGGCCTCGGCCGCCTCGATCGCCAGGGCGTCCATCATCTCCACGGCGGCGGGCACCACGCCGGCGGCGATGATCGCCGAGGTCGCAGCGCCGGCCTCGTCGGTGCCGGCGAACGCGGCGAGCAGGGTACGCACGGTCTCGGGCAGGCGCACCAGGCGTACCGTGACCTCGGTCGCGATGCCGAGAGTGCCCTCGGAGCCGACGAACGCGCCGAGCAGGTCGTAGCCGGGCGCGTCGGGTGCCCGCCCGCCGAGCCGGACCAGGTCGCCGTCCGGGGTCACGATCTGCACGCCGGTGACGTGGTTGGCCGTGAAGCCGTACTTCAGGCAGTGCGCCCCGCCCGAGTTCTCCGCGACGTTGCCGCCGATCGAGCAGATCTGCTGGCTGGACGGGTCGGGCGCGTAGTAGTACCCGTGCGGGTTGGCGGCCCGGCTGACCTGCAGGTTGATCACCCCGGGCTCCAGGACGGCCCGCTCGTCCTGTGGCGCCATCTCGCGGATCGCGCGCAGCTGCGAGGTGACGATGAGCGCCCCGTCGGCGTGTGGCAGCGCGCCGCCGGACAGCCCGGTGCCGGAGCCGCGCGCGACGAACGGCACCGCGTTGGCGACGCACGCGCGCACCACGGCCGCGCACTCCTCGGCGGTGCGGGGCAGCAGCACGATGCCCGGCACGACCCGGTAGTGGGTCAGCCCGTCGCACTCGTACGTGCGCAGCCGCTGCCGGTCCGTGATGATCTGCTCCGGCAGCAGCACCTCACGCACCGCCGCGGCGAGCGCATCAACACTCATGCCATACCGCTCATGCCATACGTTCGTACGCCGGAACGGTCAGGAAGTCCACGAAGTCGTCGGCCACGGCCACTTCCATGAACAGCGCGCGGGCCGCGGCCAGGTCCGGCCCCGAGTCCCCGGCGAGCGCCGCGAGCTCCTCGTCGGCGATGCGCTCGACGAGCTCGCGGGTGACCTTCTCGCCGGTGTCGTCCAGCGTGACGTCGTTGTGCAGCCACTGCCACACCTGCGAGCGGGAGATCTCGGCCGTCGCCGCGTCCTCCATCAGGTTGTTGATCGCGACCGCGCCGGTGCCCTTGAGCCACGCGTCGAGGTACTGCACGCCGACGCTGACCGCGTTGCGCAGCCCGGCCTCGGTCCGCCCGCCCGGCGTCTGCCCGATGGCCAGCAGGTCGGCCGCGCCGGCGGAGACGTCCTCGCGGAGCCGGTCGAGCTGGTTCGGCCGGTCGCGCAGCACCGCGTCGAAGACCTCCCGGCAGACCGGCACCAGGTCCGGGTGGGCGACCCACGAGCCGTCGAAGCCGTCGCCGGCCTCGCGCGTCTTGTCCGCGGTGACCTTCTGGATCGCCACCCGGTTGACCTCGGGGTCGCGCCGGCTCGGGATGAACGCCGCCATGCCGCCGATGGCGTGCGCGCCGCGCTTGTGGCAGGTGCGCACCAGCAGCTCGGTGTAGGCGCGCATGAACGGCACCGTCATCGTGACCGAGTTGCGGTCGGGCAGCAGGAACTCCCGGCCGCGGGTGCGAAACTTCTTGATCACGCTGAACATGTAGTCCCAGCGCCCGGCGTTGAGCCCGGCGGAGTGCTCGCGCAACTCGTAGAGGATCTCCTCCATCTCGAACGCGGCCGGGAACGTCTCGATGAGCACCGTGGCGCGGATCGTGCCGGTCGGGCGGCCGAAGCGCTGCTCGGCGAAGGTGAACACGTCGTTCCACAGCCGCGCCTCGAGGTGCGACTCCATCTTCGGCAGGTAGTAGTACGGCCGGGTGGCGAGGTGGTTGTGGAAGAAGTACAGCCCGAAGTCGGTCAACGACCCGGAGGTGCGCTGCCCGTCGACCAGGATGTGCTTCTCCGGCAGGTGCCAGCCGCGGGGCCGCACCACGATGGTCGGCCGCGGGCCGTCGGCCAGCGTGTACCGCTTGCCCTCCGGCGAGGTGTACTCCAGCCGGCCGGCGACCGCGTCGCGCAGGTTGAGCTGCCCCCGCACGACGTTGTCCCACAGCGGGGTGTTGGCGTCCTCGTGGTCGGCGAGCCAGACCTTCGCGCCGGAGTTCAGCGCGTTGATGCTCATCTTCGCGTCGGTCGGCCCGGTGATCTCCACGCGGCGGTCCTCCAGGCCGGGCGCCGGCTCAGCGACCCGCCATTCGCCCTCGCGCACGCCGAGCGTCTCCGGCAGGAAGCCGAAGGTGCCGCCGGCGGCGAGCGCGGCCTCGCGCTGTTTGCGCAGCCCGATCAGCTCCAGGCGCCGCGCGTCGAAGCCGCGATGCAGATCTGCCAGGAAACTCAAAGCCTCCTCGGAGAGGATCTCGGCGAAGCGCTCGCCGAGCGGTCCGGTAACCTCGACGCCCGTAGCGTTGCCCATACGACCGACCTTAGGCCATATCGGGCGGTACCCCGGTGCGTGCCGCGAAGCGTGTGGTATGGGAAGCTCTGCCGAACGAAACTCAGGTCCGTCCGTGTGCTGGGCCGTCCACCAGGGGAGTCGACGAACTGTGAGCGATCGGGGCAGGAACCGCCGCCCGGCAAGGTCGACCAAGGCCACCCCGCCGAACGCGTCGGCGCCGGACGCGTCGGCGGAGGCGGAGGAGTCGTCTGCCGCGGTCACCGACGAGCAGTCTGCCGCCGAGCAGGTCGACTCCAAGCAGATCGATTCAGAGCAGGGCGATTCCGGGCAGAACGCGGACGAGCCCGCCGCCGTCTCGGCGGAGACCGACGCTGACGCCTCCGGCGGGGATGTCCCGGAGGACGGGGATGCCCCGGAGGAGTCGGAAGAGTCCGAGACGACGGACAAGTCTGACAAGTCGGCGAAGTCGAAGAGCAAGACGGCCGCGCCGCTGACGAAGGCCGAGCAGCGCGCCGCCGCCCGGGTCGCCGCCGCGAAGTCCGCCCGGCGCCGCCGCACCGGCCAGGCGATCGCCGGCACGCTCATCGTCCTGCTCGCCATCGGCGGCGCGTTCACCGGCGTGTGGTATTTCGGCAACCGCGCCGAGGAGCAGAAGACCCTGTGCAAGAAGCCGGTGCCGAAGGCCTCGAGCACCTCGAACGCGTCGCCCGCACCGGAGCCGTATCCGCCGATGCTCGGCGGCTTCGACAAGCGGCTGGCCGAGGAGCCCAAGACGGAGGCGGGCAAGGAGTCGAACGTCGGCGTGCGCCACGTTGACGTGCTCATCCAGGGCGATTGCAAGACCGTGAAGCCCGGCGACACCATCGTGGTCAACTATGTCGGCCTGACGTACAAGGACGGCAAGGTGTTCGACTCGTCCTGGCAGCACAAGCAGACCTTCCCGGTCGAGGTCGGCCTGCTCGAGCAGAAGCAGCAGCCCCGGGTCATCGAGGGCTGGGACCGCGGCCTGGTCGGGCTCAAGGTCGGCAGCCGGGTCATCCTCGACATCCCGGCCAGGGAGGGGTACGGCGATGTCGCGCAGCGGCCCGGCGACCCCGTCGGCGACCTGCGCTTCTACGTCGACATCCTGGACATCGAGTCCTCCGACGCCTCGGGCGGCCTCACCATCCCCGGCGCCAACTAAGAGCGCTAGGGCCGGGTCGCGACCCGGCGCAGCCGTTCGACCACGCCCGGGTGGGGCCACTCGCGCAGCCGGTAGCGCTCCGGCGCCACCCCAGGCTCCGGGTCCAGGTCGACCTCGCGGGCGACCGCGTCCCATGCCACGAAGAACGCGTCGGGGCCCTCGGGGCCCTCGGACGGGAACGCCACGAAGTCGGCGCGCGGCAGCAGCGTGTCGACCCCCTCGGCCCAGCTCGCGACCGAGAACACCGAGCCGTCAGGGCGCTGCGCGAGCGTGTACGAGGCCACGAACGCCTCGCTCGCCAGGTGCTCGGCCTGGGCCGAGTACTCCGCCGACGCCATCAGCACCTCGGTGCGGTGCGTGACCTCGTGCATCGGGTCGCCGGGCGGGGCGAGGAACGGCACGACGGCGCCGTCGTCGCCGATCGTGAGCGCTATCGGCGAGACGGGCCGGGCCGCCTCCGCGTACTCCCGCTCGACGAGCTCGAACAGCTTGCGCAGGCTCTCCGGGGTGTCATCGGCGGTCCGGCCGACCAGGAGCACGCCGGTCGTGTCGGGCATGAACAGCAGCGGGGTGCCGCCGACCCGGGCCCGCTGGGCCGCCAGCCAGCCATCGACGAACACGTGCGAGGCCCAGTACGCGTCCCCGGACTCGACCATGCGGATCAGCGACCGGGGGCCGGGGCCGTCGGTCGCCTCGCTCGTGCGCCGGGCGAGCTCGGCCATGTTGCGCCGGGCCCGGTCGTACGCGGTGTGCTCGGTGACGCCCCATTCGACGATCTGCTTCGCCGTCACGTACATGATCGACGTGGGCTGGTCGACCACGACGAACTCGGCCAGGTGGGGCCACGCCGGGCGGTGCAGCGGCCGCGGCGCCGGGGCGGGCATGCCCAGGGCGAAGCTGACCGGGCGCAGCAGCGGCCGCAGCAGCGGGGCGACGTCCTCCCAGCGCCGCGGCGCACCCGGGTTGTAGATCACCGCGGAGAGGAACGTGGCGATGCGCTCCCGGCGCTCGGCGCGGCCGGCGCGGGCGCACTCGCGGAAGAGGTTGCCGAGGTAGGCGATCCCCGGCGAGTCCGTCTTCGAGTCGCGGCGCACCTCGATCGCGAACTGTTCCGGCAGGTAGCGCGCCTGCGCCACGCCGGCGTCGCGCATCGCGGTGAGGACCCGGCGGGCGAAGCGTTCGTGTGGGGTGCCGCGGAGCCGGTCGAGCAGTCCCATGTGGCTGCACGGTACCCGATCACCGCCCGGAGGTTTGGACGCGCCGGATGCGGCAAAGCGCTCCGTATGACGAAGCAGACCGTGGGCGAGGCGATCATCGCGCGACTGGCCGCCTGGGGCGTGGACACCGTGTTCGGTCTGCCGGGCGACGGCATCAACGGCCTGATGGAGGGCTTGCGACGCAACGCCGACCGGGTCCGGTTCGTGCTCGTGCATCACGAGGAGGCGGCCGCGTTCATGGCCGTCGCGCACGCCAAGGCCACGGGCCGGCTCGGCGTGTGCATGGCAACGTCCGGGCCCGGCGGCATCCACCTGGCCAACGGGCTCTACGACGCCAAGCTCGACCACGCCCCGGTGCTGGCGATCACCGGCATGCAGGAGTCGAGCGTGCTCGGGACGGCGTACCAGCAGGAGGTACACCTGGATAGGCTCTTCGCGGACGTGGCCGAGTACAACGAGCCGATCGTCAATCCGGCCCAGGTGCCGTCGCTGGTCGACATCGCGGTGCGCACCGCCCTGGCCCGCCGCGGCGTGGCGCACCTGACCGTCCCCAACGACGTGCAGGTCGCCGCCGCGGGCGACAACCCGTACGAGGACGTGGGGCCGGTCCGCGAGCCCGCGACTAAGCCGGTGTGGGTCCCGCCGCCCGCCCGCCCCGCCGACGACGACCTGCAGGCCGCCGCCGACCTGCTCAACGCGGCCGACCGCCCGGCGATCCTGGCCGGCGTCGGCGCGCGCGGCGCCGGTGCCCTCGTCGAGCTCACCGCCGACGTGATCGGCGCGCCGATCGTCAAGTCGCTGCTGGGCAAGATGGTCGTGCCCGACGACTCGCCGTTCACCCTCGGCGGCCTCGGGCTGCTCGGCTCCGCGCCGAGCGAGGACCTCATGGACGAATGCGACGCGCTGCTCATGGTGGGCACGAACTTCCCGTACACGAAGTTTTTGCCCGAGCCCGGGCAGGCGCACGTCGTGCAGATCGACGCCGAGGCCACCCGCGCCGGGACGCGCATCCCGACCGACGTGCCGCTCATCGGCGACGCCGCGGCCACCCTGGAGTCGCTGCTGCCGCGGCTGCGCCGCCGGGTGGACCGCAGGCACCTGCGCAGGTACCAGGACAAGATGCACGACTGGCGGGAGCGCATGGCGGGGCTGGAAAACGCGGAGCGCTCGCCGATCGCGCCGCAGTACCTCGCCGCGGCCCTGAACCGCGCCGCCTCCACCGACGCGATCCTGTGCTGCGACTCGGGGACGGTGGCCACCTGGGCGGCGCGGCACTGGCAGATCGTCGGGCGGCGCGAGTTCTACATGTCGGGCACGCTCGCCACCATGGCGCCCGGGCTGCCCTACGCGATCTCGCTGCAGCACGAGTACCCGGGCCGGCAGTGCATCGCCTACATCGGCGACGGCGGCTTCGCCATGCTCATGGCCGAGTTCCACACCGCGGCCCGCTACGGCCTGCCGGTCAAGGTCGTCATCAACAACAACAACGCGCTCGGCATGATCGTCTGGGAGCAGATGGTGCTCGGCTTCCCGGAGTACGGCGTCCGCTTCGGCGACCCCGCCCCCGACTACGCCTCGTGGGCGCGCGGCTGCGGTGGCTTCGGCGTCCACGTCAGCGAGCCGGGCGGCCTGCAGCAGGCGCTGCGCGAGGCGCTCGCCCACGACGGCCCGGCCCTCGTCGACGTCGCGGTCGACCCGAACGAGCCGCCGATGCCGGCGAAGGTCACCTACCAGCAGGCCGTGCGCTTCGCCGAGGCGTTCCTGCGCGGCCAGCCGCACCGTGCCGCGATCGCCACCACGATCCTCGAGGACCGGATCACGCAGCTGAAGGGATGATCAAACGATGCGCGCCCAGCCCCGGGGCGCCCGCGGCACCGTCGGGCACCCGTACAGCGCCCTGAACCTCCGCCTGGTCCTCGCCCTCTTCGGCCTCGTCGTCGGCGTGGGGCTCGGCGTCCTCGCGCTGGTCGCCGGGCTGACCTGGCTGGCGGTCGCGCTGTTCGTGCTGGCGGCGACGGCGCTGGTCGACACGGTCGTGGTGGTGCTGCGCCGCCGGGCCCGCTTCCGCGAGGGCGGCGGCCGCGGCTCGCTGTTCGAGTAGCCCGCTCATCGCGACTCGGCGTATCCGCTGGCGCGATGCACGCCGGTGCGGCGAACCGAGCGGTACCACAGCCGCGACCGCGCGACGCCCATCGAGACGCCACCGGGCACGCGCATCCCGCCCAGGCCGACGACGCCGCCGACCAGGACCACGCCGGCGAACGCCAGCAGGCCGGAGCCGGTGAGCACGTGGACGACGCGGTTGTCGGGCCGCGTGACGGCGGTACCGTCCGGATGGATGGTCGTGGCGTTGGACCGCTCGACCATCGGCGGCGGATCCGGCTCGCGTGCCGCCTGCGCCGCGCTCAGCGTGCCCACCATCAGCGCCGCGCCCGCGACGCACTGCCATGCCCTGGTCTTCATCGCGGGGCACGCTAGGCGGCCGCCGGGTGAGCCGTCGCCGCCCATCGCCCACCCGCCGGGGGTGAATCGTGGCAGAGTGGGCGCGTGTCGATCTACAAGATCCTGCTTCCCGCGGAGTGGTCCGCGTTCGAGGCCGCCGGGGTGTCCGGTGTCTTCGAGGGCTCGCCGCTCGACCGGGCCGACGGGTTCGTCCACCTCTCCGGCGGCGACCAGGTGGCGGGCACCGTCGAGCGGTACTTCGCCGACCAGCCCGAACTCGTCGTCCTCGCCGTCGACCCGCGGCCGCTCGGCGAGGCGCTCAGGTGGGAGGAGAGCCCGTCCGGCGGCACGTACCCGCACCTCTACGCGCCGCTGCCGAGATCCGCGGTCGCCGCCGTGCACCGCATCACGGACAGATCCGATCTGTCGGCCCTGTCCTGATCACGTCGATCCGGGGCGTCCGGCTACCTGTACGACCTGTGGCTGCTCGACTGCTCGCCGGGTACGGTGTCGGCATGTCAGACGCGCCGCCGGTGTTCGTCGTGATGGGCGTCGCCGGCGCCGGGAAGACCACCGTTGGCGCGCTGCTGGCCGCCCGGCTCGGCTGGCGCTACGCGGAGGCCGACGACTTCCACCCCGCCGCCAACGTGGCCAAGATGGCCGCCGGCATCCCGCTGACCGACGCCGACCGGGAACCCTGGCTGGCGGCGATCGGGCACTGGATCGACGAGCGCGCCGACGCCGGCGAGCCGGGCGTCGTGACGTGCTCCGGCCTCAAGCGCGCGTACCGCGACCGGCTCCGCCGGGACCGCCCGCAGGTGCGCATGGTGTTCCTGGAAGGCTCCCCCGAGCTGATCACGCGCCGGCTCGCGGCCCGCCACGGCCATTTCATGCGCGTGGAGATGCTCGACAGCCAGTTCGCCGCCCTGGAGCCGCCGGCGCCGGACGAGGCCGCGACCGAGGTCTCGGTCGAGTCGCCGCCGAGCGAGATCGTCGAGGCGATCCTGAAGGCCCACCCCGACGCGACCTGACGCCGGCCCTCGGGGGAGCGGGAGTCAGCGGTCGCCGCGGAGGCGGCCGTAGACGAGGACGTCGCGCCAGGCGCCGTCGCGGAACTCCGCCGAGCGCAGGATGCCCTCGCTGAGGAAGCCCACCTTTTCGAGGGCCTTCTGTTCGGCGATGTTCTCCGGCTGGACGCGCGCCTCGATGCGCTGCGCCGGGGTGCTGGCGAACAGGTAGTCGCACAGCAGCGTCTGAGCCCGCCAGCCGACGCCGCGGCCGCGCCACTCCGGCAGCAGGACGATGCCGATCCCCCAGTACTGCGCCAGGCCCGACCCGATGGCGAACCAGTGGACGAACCCCGCCGCGGTCTCGTCCGCCTCGACCATGAGCCGGCCGTCCTCGACGCCGAGGTACCCGTCCTGCGCGAAGCGCCGCGCCGGGCCGTTCGGCTCTTGGTAGCCGGTCCAGGCCGCTCCCGCCAGGCCCGGCTCGGTGGCGAACCGGCGGAACATCGCCAGGTCACCCTCCATCACCGGCCGCAGCCGCACCCAGGTCTTGTTCACGCGCCCCCACCTCACTCGACCCGCAAGATCGCCCGCCATCTTCGCCGAAGATTGCGGTCGCCGCCATCCGGCGTATCGTCCGTAATCGCGTGACGCTACCGTCTCAGGCCATGGCCGTCGATGTCTTCACCCACTCGTTCGTCGTCGCCGCGGCACCGGGGGCGGTGCGCGCGCACCTGGCCGACCCGGACTCCTACATCGGGCTGTCGCCGCTGGTGGTGGCGGTGCGCGACGTGCGGCGCGACGGGGACGTGGTGCGCTACGTGGCCGTGGAGCGCTTCGGCCTCTACCGCAACGCGATCCGGGTGACGCTGACGGTGGGTGAGGACCGCATCGTCAGCGAGGTGGTCAGCCCGGGCCGGGTGCGGCTGCGCGCCGAGGTGGAGCCGGTGCCCCACGAGGACGCCCCGGGCCACAGCATGGTCACCGAGACGATCACCGTGGAGTCCCCGGCGTTGCTGCGGTGGTTCGTGGTTCGCCAGGCCCGGGGCGTGCAGCAGGCCCGCGCGCGGGAGCTGGCCCGCCGCTTCTCCTGAGCTAACCCTTCGTTGTGCGGAGCGCCGGCGCGACCTCGGCGCGGATCAGCTCGAACGAGCGGGCCCGGGCCTCCAGGTCGTACACCATGCAGGTGAACATGAACTCGTCGGCGCGGGTCGCCTCCAGCAGCTCGGTCAGCTGCTTGCGGACCATGTCCGGGGAACCGAGGGCCTGCCCCTCGCGGCGCTGCAGCACGAATTCGCGCTCGCGCTCGCTGTAGGGATAGGCCGCCGCCTCCTCGGGCGTGGCCAGCGGCTCCGGCCGCCCGGAGCGCAGCCGCAGGAAGGACAGCGCGCTCGGCCCGGACAGGAATTCGGCCTCCTCGTCGGTCGGGGCAGCGATCGCGCTCACCGCGACCATCGCGTAGGGCTCGGCGAGCCACCGCGACGGGCGGAAGTTCGTGCGGTACAGCGCCAGCGCCGGCAGCGTGTTCTGCGCGCTGAAGTGGTGCGCGAACGCGAACGGAAGGCCGAGCACGCCGGCCAGCTGCGCGCTGTAGCCGCTGGAGCCGAGCAGCCACACGTCGGGCTTGTCGCCCTTGCCGGGGGAGGCGAGGATGCGCGCGTCGCCCTCGAAGTAGGCGATGAGGTCCTGCAGCTCCTCGGGGAAGCGCTCCGCCGACAGCCCCTCCATCGTGCGGCGCAGGGCGAGCGCAGTGTACTGGTCGGTGCCGGGTGCCCGGCCGATGCCGAGGTCGATGCGGCCCGGGTGCAGCGCCTCCAGGGTGCCGAACTGCTCGGCCACCACGAGCGGGGCGTGGTTGGGCAGCATCACCCCGCCGGAGCCGACCCGGATCGTGGACGTGGCGGCGGCGAGGTGCGCGAGCAGGACGGCCGGCGAGGAGCTCGCGATGGCCGGCATGTTGTGGTGCTCGGCGACCCAGAACCGGCCGTACCCGAGCGCCTCGACCCGGCGGGCGAGCTCGGTGGTGTTACGCAGGGCCTCGCCGGTGGAGCCGTGGACGGCGACCGGCGCGACGTCGAGGACGGAAAGCGGTAGTTCACTCACAGACCTTGGTCAACACCGGCCGGGCGGCGATATTCCCGTGCCGTGGCAGGGCGCGCCGGCCTGGTAGCGCAGCGCCCTGCTCACGTGACACCCTGCTCACGTGACAGCTGACCCTAGTGTCTGGCGGGTCAAGGGCATGCCGCTGGCGCCGGCCACCGGCCACGGCCCGCTGGACGGACTCCGCCTCGCGGTCAAGGATCTCTTCGCCGTCACCGGCTTCGCGGTCGGCGGCGGCAACCCAGCCTGGCTCGCCGAGGCGCTGCCGGCGGCCGAGGACGCCCCGGCGCTCGCCCGGTTGCGCGCCGCGGGCGCGCATGTGCAGGGCATCGCGCACACCGACGAGCTCGCCTACTCGCTGTCGGGCACCAACCCGCACTACGGCGCGCCGCCCAACCCGGCCGCGCCCGGCCTCGTCACCGGCGGCTCCTCCAGCGGCCCGGCCTCGGCGGTGGCCACCGGCCACGCCGACGTCGGTCTGGGCACCGACACCGGCGGCTCGATCCGCGTGCCGGCGTCGTGCTGCGGCCTGTTCGGGCTGCGGCCCACCCACGGCGCCGTCCCGACGGAGGGCGTGCTGCCGCTCGCGCCGTCGTTCGACACGGTCGGCTGGATCACGCGTGACGCGCGGACCCTGGCCGCGGTGGGCGACGTGCTGCTGCCGCCGGGCCCGCAACGCCCGCCGTCGCGCATTCTCTGCGTCGGCGGTACGGCGCGGGCCGCGGCCCTGTTCGGCCCGCGGGTGACCGAGGTGACGCTGTCCACCTGGGACGAGCCCGACGCGCTGCTGCTGGCCTTCCGGCAGGTCCAAGCGGCGGAGGCGTGGCGGGCGCACGGCGCCTGGATCGAGGCTCACCCGCGCGCCCTCGCCGCCGACGTCGAGGGCCGCTTCCGCTTCGGCGCGCAGGTCTCGGCGCGGGACGAGGCCGACGCCCGGGCGTGGCTGGCCGAGTGGCGGGCCGAACTGCTCGACCTGCTCGGCGACGATGCCTGGCTGGCCCTGCCGGCCGGCGGCCCCGGCCACCCGCGGGAGCTCGGCCCGGCCGGCCGCGACACGTGGCGCCGGGAGACGCAGCGCTGCGCCGTGCCGGCCAGCGCCTGCGGCCTGCCGAGCGTCTCCGTGCCGACCGGCGCCGCACCGCCGGCCGGCATCGCGCTCGTCGGCCCGCCCGGCAGCGACCGTGCCCTGCTGGAGCTCCTCGCCGGACGGGCCTGACAGACGACGCGCGGCGTTGTAACCTACCCACGATGCCTACTTACGAGTGCAGATCGGGGGTCCCGTCCGCCAAAGGTGAGTGCTGATGCGCACTCACGAAGCGAACGGTGAAACCCGGCTTCTCTTCTGGCTGCGGATACGTGAGTTCGCCGTGCCGCCGCCGATGATCGAATCAGCCACCGCCCGGCGCGCCGCCGGGGACTGGGGCGGGGCCTGCGCGGCAGCGCGGGTGGACGTCGACCTCAACCTGCGAATTCTCGCGAAGACCCAGGGGCACGAGCTCGCCGGATCGGTGCGGGCCGACCTGCGGCACCTGGCGCCGGATCTGCTGCGCTGGCACATGCCGCGGATCGCGCCGGACGGGCTGCTGCGGCCGGGGCTGACCGTGGCCCTGGCCCGATACGGGCCGAGCGGCACCGGCGGGCTGCACCTCGTCGCCCGGATGCCGCCCGCCTGGGCCGGCGCCGGTCAGCGGATCAGCCTCGCGCTGTGGGACGGGGGCGGGGCGGGCGAGCACCCGCATCCGAGGCCCGACCGGCACTTCCGGTTCGACCTGCACCGCCACCTCTGGGACGCCCGGCGGGCCGGTGAGCTTCCCGAGCGGTCCGGCGGTCCGGGCCGGTGGGCGGCGGAGGCCGCGATCCTGCGGCGGGCGGACGGTCGGGTGGACGACGAGGCCGTGGTCGTGCGCCTCGGCGGGCGGCACCGGCTGCTGCTGGAGCGCTCCGGCCGGACCCGGCCCGCCCGCCGTGGCGGCGCGGCGCCTCCGGTCCTGCCGCACGCGGCGACGTGGGAACCGCCCGACACCGAACTGCTGCGCGCCGGGCTGATCGACGCCGGCCGGCTGCACCCGCTCGTCGCGCGGGCGCTCGCCCCGCAACGGGCGGCCCGCCACCGCGACGAGCACAACGGCGGTCCGGGCGGCGACGGCGGGACACGGCAGGTCGACTGCCGCGGTGCGCGGCACCGCATCGGGCTCGTGGGCGGGGCGCTGGTCGCCCTCGACCACGACCCCGAGCAGCTGCGCCGGGAGGAGCTGCTCGCCGCGCTCGGCGGGCCGCCGCTGCCCTGCCTGCAGGCCATCGACGAGGTGTACCGGCACCCGGAGTGCCTCGACGACGTCCGCGCCCGGCTCGACCACGGCGACGCCGACGGGGCGCTCGCCGCGGTCGAGGGGCTGCTCGGGCCGGGCGTGCCGCTGCGCGACGGCGCCCTGCGCGACGCCCTGGAGACGGCGGTGCGGCGGCGCCTCGCGCACGGCATGTTCCGCGCCGGGCTGGACCCGCGCGCGCCGGACACGCCCGCCCGCCGCGATCCCCGCCGGCGCGGCGACGTCCGTGCCCACCCGCGCAACGCGACGAACGCCTGACCAACCGCGACGGCCCGCCCCGGCGCGGCCCCTGAAGCTCGCCATCGTTTTCCTTCACACACCCAAGGTGATGCCGCATGCCCACTCTTGTGCCCACCCTCGATATCGCCGCCGACCTGCTCGCCCTGCTGTGCGACGCGGACACCGAGCCGCGCGCCGACGCGCAGCTGGAGGCCCTGACCCTCGCCGTCGCCGCCGACCTGCCCGTGCTGCTGTGGGGCGAGCCGGGCATCGGCAAGACCGCGGCGCTCAACCAGCTCGCCGAGGCGCTCGACCTGCCGCTGACCACGGTGATCGCCAGCGTCCATGAGCCGTCGGACTTCGCGGGGCTGCCGGTGCTCGGCGAGGATCCCGCGGTGCACGGCGTGCCGATGGCACCGCCGGACTGGGCCGTACGGCTGGTGCGGGCCGGCCGCGGCCTGCTCTTCCTCGACGAGCTGTCCACCGCGCCGCCGGCCGTGCAGGCCGCCCTGCTGCGCCTCGTGCTGGAGCGGCGGGTCGGGACGCTGCGCCTGCCGCCCGGCGTGCGGATCGTGGCCGCGGCCAACCCGCGCTCCTCGGCCGCCGACGGCTGGGAGCTCAGCGCGCCGCTGGCCAACCGGTTCGTCCATCTGCAGTGGACGTACGACCATGACGTCGTCGTACGCGGGCTCGGCGGCGTGTGGCCGCGGGCCGCCCTGCCACGGCTCGACCCGGGGCGGCTGTGCGAGGCCGTCGCATACGCCCGGCGCGCTGTGTGCGGGCTGCTGTCCGCCCGGCCGGGCCTGGTGCACAAGCTGCCCGGCGGCGAGACCCGCCGCGGCGGGCCGTGGCCGTCGCCGCGCAGCTGGGACATGACGCTGCGGCTGGTCGCGTTCGCCACCGCCGCGGGTACCGACCGCGACGTGCTGTCGATGCTGGTGCGGGGCACGGTCGGCGACGGTCCCGGGCTGGAGCTGCTGGCGAGCCTCGACCGGATGGACCTTCCGGACCCCGAGCAGCTGCTGCGGGACCCCTCCGGGGCGGTGCTGCCGGAGCGCGGCGATCTACGGCAGGCCGTCCTCGACGGCGTTGTCGAGGCGGTCCGCCGCCGCCCGGACCGTGCCCGCTGGGAGGCGGCGTGGGCGCTGCTGG
The DNA here is from genome assembly GCF_040300025.1 of Dactylosporangium sp. NPDC000555. Lineage (NCBI taxonomy): Bacteria > Bacillati > Actinomycetota > Actinomycetes > Micromonosporales > Micromonosporaceae > Dactylosporangium > Dactylosporangium sp. NPDC000555. The sequence goes on from NZ_JBEPDB010000002.1 coordinate 171,557, forward strand.
CCCGCGCCGCCGAGACCGGCCCGCCGGACCTCGTGGTGGTGCCGGCCGCCGCCCTCGCCGCGCTGCGCGACCAGGAGTGGGACGTGCCGGCGGCGATCGAGGGACTGGCCGGTGCGGTGTCGCTGGCGCAGCGCACCGACCTGGCGGCGGCCCGATGACGGCGTCCACAGTGGACCTCGAGAAGCTCCTCGCCGCGCGGCTGTACGCCACCCGGATGCGCCCGTACCTGGCCACGGCCCTCTTCGCCCTGCACCCGGTCCCGTCGGACCGGGTGCCGACCATGGCGGTGGACCGGCACTGGCGCTGCTACGTTTCGCCCGCGTTCGTCGAACGCACCCCGCTGGAGGAGCTCGCCTCGGTCTGGGTGCACGAGGTCTCGCACCTGCTGCGCGACCATCACGGCCGCGGCGACCGGTTCGCCGCGCAGCGCGACCTGTCCGGCCCCGGCGAGCGGCTGCGGATGAACATCGCCGCCGACTGCGAGATCAACGACGACGCCTTCGGCGACGGCCTGCCCAGACCCGAGGGTGCCGTCTATCCCACGAAGCTGGGCCTGGCCGCGGGCGAGTTGATGGAGGACTATCTGCTGCGGTTCCGCCTCGGGCCGTACACCCGGGAAACCGCCTGGCTCGACTGCGGCAGCGGGGCCGACGGCCTGGACCGGCCGTGGGATCTCGGCCCCGGCGGCGCGCACGGCCTCAGCGCGCAGGAACGCGACGCGGTCCGGTTCCGGGTGGCGGAGGGCATCCGTGGCCGTCCGGGCGACGCGCCGAGGGGCTGGCAGCGGTGGGCGGAGGAGGCGTTCCACCCGCCGCAGCGGTGGCGCGACCTGCTGGGTGCGGCGGTCCGCGCGGCCGCCTCCGCCGCGGGGGCGGGCGACGACTACACGTACGCCCGCCCGGCGCGGCGGTCCGCCTCCCTGCCCGGCGTGATCCTGCCGAGCCTGCGCCGCCGGCCGCCGCGCGTCAGTGTGGTCATCGACACGTCGGGCTCGGTCAGCGACGCCGAGCTGGGCAGCGCGATCCTGGAGGTCGCCGCGATCGTCCGCGCCGCCGGCGGCCGCCGGGAACTGGTCACCGCGGTGCCCTGCGACGCCGCGGCGCGGCTGGTGGTTCCGCTGTGCGGCGCCGAGGGCATCCCGCTGACCGGGGGCGGCGGCACCGACCTGCGCGAGGGCTTCGCCCGGGCGCTGCGGGCCGGGGTCGGCGGTGCCCGCCCGGACGTCGTCGTGGTGCTGACCGACGGCCAGACGCCTTGGCCGGACCGGGAACCGCCGTGCCGGACGGTGGTCGGCCTGTTCCCGCGCGACACCGCGCGAACACGCTGGAGCGAGCACGACCCCGACTACGTGCCGGACTCGCCTCCGGCCTGGGCCCGGGTGGTCACCATCGGCTGACATCCTCCTGACGTGTGATTCCGCTGATCAGAGCCCGCGGGTGAACATCCGTCAGGGAATGTCGGACAGAATTTCCGCATGGACCGGGCACATCTCGCCGAGCGGGCCCGCGACTGCGCCGCCGCGCTCGCCGCCCAGGGCGTGCACGCGGTCGCGCTGACCTGGGTCGACAACGCCGGAATCACGCGGGTCAAGAGCGTTCCCACCGGCCGCCTGCCCGAAGCCGCAGCCTGGGGCGCCGGCATGTCCTCGGTGTTCGACGTCTTCTGCCTCGACGACTCGGTGACCACCAGCCGGCACATCGGCGGCCCGACCGGCGATCTGCGCCTGCACCCCGACCTGGACCGGCTGACCGTGCTCGCCGCCCAGCCCGGTTGGGCCTGGGCGCCGGTCGACCGCTGGACCCAGGAGGGCGAGCCGCACACGGCCTGCCAGCGCCGGTTCGCCCGCACCATGATGGAGTGGGCCGCGGCCGCTGGGCTCACCCTGCGGATGGCCTTCGAGGTGGAATGGTTCCTGGGCGCCGACGCCGAGGAACCGCGGCCCGCCGGCACCGGCCCCGCCTACGGCATGAACCGGCTCGTCGCGCTGTCCGACTACGGCGACGACCTGCTCGCCGCGCTCGCCGCGCAGGGGGTCGCGGTCGAGCAGTACCACCCCGAGTACTCACCCGGTCAGCTCGAACTGTCGGTCGCGGCCACCGACCCCGTCGCCGCCGCGGACGCCAACGTCCTGGTGCGCCAGACGATCCGCGCCGTGTCGGCCCGCCACGGCCTGCGGGTGTCGTTCGCCCCGGTCGTCATCGCCGGTCAGGTCGGCAACGGGGGGCACCTGCACTTCTCGGTCCGCGACGCGGACGGCGCGCTGTTCGCGGGCGGCGCCGGCCCGTACGCCATGACCGGACGCGGCGAATCCGTCCTCGCCGGGGTGCTGGCGCGGCTGCCGGCGCTGTGTGCGATCGGCGCGCCCGGCGTGGCCAGCTACCTCCGGCTGGTGCCGCAGCGGTGGGCCGGCCCGTACCAGTGCTGGGGCCGGGAGAACCGCGAGGCCGGGCTGCGGTTCGTCACCGGCGTGGCGGGCCAGGGCGACCAGGCCGCCAACGCGGAGCTCAAGTGCGTCGACGGCGCGGCCAACCCGTACCTCGTGGTGGGCGCGGTCTGCGCCATCGTGCTGGACTCGGCCGGCGCCGGGCTGCGGCTCCCGGCCGAGATCGCCGTCGACCCGGCGGCGCTGCCGGAGGGTGACCAGCCGCCCCGGCTGCCCGTCTCGTTGCCCGAGGCGATCGGCCGGCTGGAGGCCGACGACGGCCTGCGCGCCGCGATGGGCGAGGCGCTGTTCGATGCCTTCCTGGCGGTACGCCGGGCCGAGGTGGATCTGTTCGCCGACGCCGGGCCCGCGCACGTCGCGGCGGCGACGCGATGGCGGTACTGAGCCGGTCGACGCCCGGCGTGTCAGTGGACCATCGCCGCGCTCGTGGCGACCGCGGCCTCGGCGAAGGCGCGGATGACCGCGTGGCAGCGCGAGCCGTCGCCGGCCAGCTCCGGCTGGAACAGCGTGCCCAGCATGAACGGGTGGCCGGACAGCTCCGCGACGCGCACCTCGCCGGTGTCGTCGTGGCCCGTGAAGCGCAGGCCGTGCGCCTCCAGCAGCGGCAGGTACGCGTGGTCGAGGCCGTACGCGCAGTGGTACCGCTCGACCGCGCGCTCCACGCCGAAGATCCGCTCCGCGAGGCTGCCGCGCGCCAGGTGCACCGCGCCCTCGTGCCCGACGAGCGAGCATGACAGCGGCACGATGAGCGGCCGCTCGCCGCCCGGCTCGCTCTCGGCGTGCGTGGCGTCGGCCAGGCCGCACAGGTTCCGGGCGACCTCCAGCAGCAGGTGCTGGAAGCCGCCGCAGGTGCCGAGGAAGGCGATGCGGTGCTCCCGGGCGGCCCGCACCGCCGCGAGGGCGCCCGCCTCGTCGCGGTACGGCGAGCCCGGCAGCAGCCAGATACCGTCGAACCCGGCCAGTCCGGTGCCGGCGACCTGCTCGGTCGGGATCCAGTACGCGTCCAGGGCCAGCCCGTGCTGCTCGCGCAGGACGTCGATCAGGTCGGGGACGCGGGTGTGCGAGCGGACGTTGGAGGACCGGTCGCCGATCAGCGCGATGCGGGCCGTGCGGGTCGTTGTGCCTGTCGTCATGGCTCGAGCCTGCCGTGAGCTGCCATCATCAGTCCAACGATTCTTTGCGGTACCGACATAAGGAATCATGATGTCGTGGACCCGCACCTGCTGCGCACCTTCGCCGCCGTGGCGCGGCTGGGGTCGTTCTCCGCCGCCGCGGACGAGCTCGGCTACACCCAGTCGGCCGTCTCCCAGCAGATCGCCGCGCTCGAGCAGGACGTCGGCGCGTCGCTGCTGCGCCGCCGCCCGGTCGCCCTCACCGGCGCCGGTGCGCGGCTGCTCGAGCACACCGGCCCGATCCTGCTGCGGCTGGCCGCGGCGCGCGCCGACGTCGCCCGGCTCTCCGGCCCGCCGCCGGCCACGGTGGTCCTCGGGGCGACGCCGCTGTCCGGCCTGGACGCCGGGCGGCTCGTCGCGGTGCAGCGCGCCATGCCCCGCGTCGCGTTCACGCTGCGGGTCGCCGGCCGCGGCGAGGTCGCCGTCGGGGTCGCCACGGGCCGGCTCGACCTGGGCCTCGTCGACGGCGTCACCGCGCCGAGCGACCCGCTGCCGCTGCCGGACACCGGCCAGCTCGACACCGCCGTCGTCGCCGAGCGGCCGGTGGTCGTGGCGCTGCCGGCCGGGCATCCCCTCGCGGGGCGTCGTTCGCTGCGCCTCACCGACCTCGCCGACGCGGTCTGGCTCGACGCGCCGGAGACCGCCACGCCACCCGCGCAGCTGCGCGCCCTGGCCCGCGCGGAGGGGTTCCGGGGCGGGCCGGCGTATCCGGGCACCGACACCGGCACGCTGCTGTCCCTGATCGCCGCCGGCGCTGGCCTGGCGCTGCTGCCGGCCTCGGCGCTCACCCCGGCGCTGCGCGGGGTGCCGGTGGCCGAGCCGCGCCTGGTGCACCGCACCGAGCTCGTCCACGGCTCGCTGACCGGGCCGGCCGCCGCGCTGCGCGCGGCGCTCAAGGCCTGACGGCGTCGCGCGGCGGCAGGGCTCCGACGACCCGGCCGGGGCCGATCATGGCGGGTTCCCGTGCGATCATGTCGCGGTGCCTCTGCTCGACGACGACGCCCTCGCCGGATCGGCAGTGGTGGCGAACTCCGCGATGAACCGCGAACGCCAGCTCTCCGGCGACAACAGCTACGAGCGGGAGCTCGGCTTCAACCCCGTCGACGTGATCGCGGCCCTGCTGCGCGTCACCGGGGCGCCGGACACGGTCGCCTGGCTCGACCTGTGCTGCGGCTCCGGCCGCGCGCTGATCCAGGCGGCCCGCCGGCTGGACGAGCAGGGTGTGGCCGGCCGGGCGCTGGTGCAGGGCGTCGACCTCGTGGACGCCTTCGACCCGGCCCCGGACGTGCCGTGGCTGCGGCTGACCGCGGCGCCCGTGCTCGCGTGGGCGCCTCACCGGCGGTACGACCTCATCACCAGCGTCCACGGCCTGCACTATGTCGGCGACAAGCTGGGCCTGCTGGCCCGCGCGGCCGGGTGGCTGACCGGCGGCGGCCGGCTGGTCGCCGACCTCGATCTCGCCGCGGTACGCCTGGCCGACGGTTCCCCGGCCGGCCGTCGCCTGGCCGCGGACCTGCGCGAGGCCGGCTTCAGCTACGACGGCCGCCGCCGGCGGATCGGGCGGGACGACCGCGGCGACGTCGCGCTGCCGTACGAGTACCTCGGCGCCGACGACCGGGCCGGCCCCAACTACACGGGCCAGGACGCCGTGCACTCCCACTACCGCCGCCGGAACGCCAACGCGGCGTAGCCCAGCTGCTTGGCGAAGACGTCCCCGCCGACCTTGCCGGCGAGCTCCAGGCTCACCAGGCCGTGGGTGAGCGCCCACAGGTGCAGTGCGACCGGCTCCGGTTCGTCGCCGGTGAGGAGCCCGTCACACTGACAGCGCGCGACAGCGTCGACGAGCGGGTGGTAGGTCGCGTCCGCCGCCTCGGTGCTGCCGAAGTCGCAGTTGAACATCAGGCCGTACAGGTGCGGGCTGTTCAGCGCCGCGGTGCGGTAGGCGGAGCCGAGCGCGCCGAGGTCGGCCAGCGCGTCGCCGGTGCGCGGCACGGCGGCCAGCGCCAGCCCGAGCCGGCGGAAGCCCTCGCGGTGCATGGCGTCGAGCAGGCCCTGCTTGTCGCCGAACAACGTGTACACGGGCATTGTCGAGACTCCGGCGGCCGCGGCGACCTTACGCAGTGACAGGCCGGCCGGCCCGTCCTCGACCAGGATCCGGGCCGCCGCATCGATCAGGCGCCCGGTGAGCTCGGTGTTGACGTACGCCACGTCTCGAACTATAACAGTGTTATGGGGGATAACGTTGTTATACCGGTCCACGCCGCGGCCGCCACGGTGTCGCTGCTGCTCGGCGCCTACAACCTGCTGCGCCGCACTCGCGGCGACCGCGCCCACCGGCTCGCCGGCCGGGTGTGGGTGGTCGCGATGTACTTCACGATCCTGAGCTCCTTCGGCATCCGTGCCCTCGACCCGGGGCACTTCACCTGGATCCATGGCCTTTCCGCGTTCACCTTCGTCACCCTGAGCATCGGGCTGTGGGCGGCGGTGACCGGTCGGGTGCGCACCCACCAGCGGTTCATGACCGGCTCGTACCTCGGACTGCTCGGGGCCTTCGTCGGCGCGGTCGTCGTCCCCGCCCGTGACATTCCACAGTGGATCGTCCACCGCCCGGTGGAGATCGCGCTCGGCGCGGTGGGCTGCGCCGCGGTGGCGGCGGCGGTGATCGTGGCCGGCCGCCGCGGGAGCTACGACCAGGCCGGCCCGGAGCGGGCCCGCCAGTAGTCCTCGGGCGAGTCCGGCGCCGGCGTGCGGAATTCGGTTGCGGGGCCGAGGGCGGCCGGTGTCGGGTGAGCCCATGAATGCCGACGAGATCCTCGCGCGGTTCGACCGGGAGATCCGCCAGCGGCCGCAGGAGGGCCCGGACGCGATCGTCGAGTCCGAGCCCGGCATCGTGCGGGTCCTCTCCGCCCACGACGGATGGGCCGGCATCACCTGGTCGGACCTGACCGGCCTGGACGCCGACGCGGTCGTCGCGGCCCAGGTCCGTCGCTTCGCCGCGACCGGGCTGCCGTGGGAGTGGAAGCTGTACTCGCACGACCGCCCGGCCGACCTGCCCGCCCGTCTGCTGGCGGCGGGCTTCGAGCCGGGCCCGCCGGAGTCGCTGCTCGTCGCCGAGGTCGACGCGCTCCCGCGGTCGGCGGAGCTTCCCGATTCGGTACGCCTGGTGCCCGTCACCGGCAAGCACGAGGCCGACCTGCTGGTCCGCGTCCACGACGAGGTCTTCGGCGGCGACCACTCGGCGATCGGCCGGCACCTGCTCGCCCGCCCCGACATCGTGCGGGCCGTCGTCGCCGTGGTCGGCGACCGCCCGATCTGTGCCGGGCGGGTCGAGTTCCACGAGGGCACCCCGTTCGCGAGCATCTGGGGCGGCGGCACGTCCCCGGACTGGCGCGGCCGCGGTGTCTTCCGTGCCCTTGTCGCGTATCGCGCCGGGCTGGCCGTGGCGGCCGGCTACCGCTACCTGCAGGTCGACGCCTCCGCCGACAGCAGCCCGATCCTGCGGCGGCTCGGCTTCGTCCACCTGGCCACCACGACGCCGTACGTCCACGCCTGATCGCGGCGACGGTCCCCGTCCGGCACCGCGGCCGTCGCGAGACGTCATCAGATGTCCTGCGGCATTCCCAACCGCAGCCGGGTGATGGCGGTCAGCAGCTCCTCGTGGGTGATCGGGGACGAGGCGGAGCCGGTGCGGGCCTCGTGCATCGCCTTGGCCATCTGGGCGCGGCGGAGAGCCTCCTTCAGGTCGGCGCCCGTCAGGCCCGTCGCGGCGGCGGCCAGCGCCTGCGTGTCCACGTCGTCGGCGAACATGCGGAAGCCGGGGGTCTCGTGGCGGGCGATGAGGCCGCGGATCAGCTTGGTCAGGATGTCGGCGCGGGCCTGGGGACCGGGCAGGGGTATGGCGATCTTGAGGTCGAAGCGGCCGGAACGGACCAGGGAGGCGTCGACGCGGTCCGGGAAGTTCGTCGTGGCCACGACGATGACGTTCGGGTTGGCCTCGATGAGGGCGTTCATCTCCTGCTTGAAGATGCCGGCCACCGCGTTGATCATCTGGCCGGCGGCGTCGATCCCGGCGCCGGTGTAGCTGATGATCGAGTCGAACTCGTCGAAGAGCAGCACCGCCGGCCAGCGCAGGGCGCGGGCCTCGGTGAAGATGCGCTGGATGTTCTTCTCGGAGTTGCCGACCCACTTGTCGAGGATCTCCGGCGTGCGGATCTCGCGCAGCTCGGCGCCGATCTCGTTGGCGAGGGCCTGCGCCAGCATGGTCTTGCCGGTGCCGGGTGGGCCGAAGAGCAGGATGCCCTGCGGCCGGGTCGCGCCCCAGCGGGCCATCACGTCCGGGTGGCGGAACGACACGGCGACGTCGCGGAACTGCGCCACCACGTCCTCCAGGCCGCCGACGTCGTCGAGGCGCGCCCCCTCGCAGACCGCGGCCGACGTCGCGGGGCTGACCGTGACCGGCCCGTCGGCGCCGGTGAGCCGCATGACGGCGAGCACGAGCGGAACCAGGGACGTCGACCGCACCACGAGGTCGGGGCCGTCCTCGAGGACCGTCACGGCCGGGTCGTCCACCTCCTCCGGGCCGCCCTGGCGGGCGCCGCGGGCCACACCGACGGCGATGATCGTGCCGAGCACGGCGCCGGGCAGCCCGAGCAGCCGGAACAGCGCCCCGCCGGCCGCGCCGCCGGCAAAGAGCCGGGCGAGGGCGGAGAGGCTGAAGGCGTCGCGGACCCAGCGGGCGTGGTATCCGTCGGCGTCGACGCTGAGCTCCACGCCCCGGTCGGGCAGGTCGTGCCCGATCGGCCGGGGGCCGTTGCCGGCCGCGAGCAGGTGCCCGTCCACGATGCGCACCACGCGCCCGCCGACGTCGACGACCTCCACCGCGGGCCGCAGCGCCATCTCGGCCATGCGTCCGAGTCTGCCACGAATACCTGCCGCCGGCCCGCTGCGCGCAGGTGCGTCCCTGCGGCCGCCTGCCCGGGTCGAACCGCTTCCGCGTTCTCGTCTCGCGGTTCCGGACAAAACGCGGATACTGGACGTGATCGCGAAGAGCTGGACAAGAGACATCCCCGCGCTACCGTGCCGGGGATACGAGAGGGGTGCCATGCTCGATCGGTTCAACAGCCTCGCGCCCGAGGCTGCCGAGGAGGCACTGCTCGCGTGCTGCGCGTCGCCCGCCTGGGCCGCCCGCGTGGTCGCCGCGAGGCCGTATCCGACGTCGGCCGACCTGGTCGTGGCCGGTGTCAACGCGTTCGACGAGCTGGGCTGGTCCGACCTGCGACAGGTGCTGGCCGCCCATCCGCGGGTCGGGGAGAGACCCACCGGGGACGCCACCGAGGCGGCCTGGTCGCGCCACGAGCAGGTGGAGGTTTCCGCGCGCGAGCTGGCCGAGGCCAACGAGGCCTACGAGCGGCGTTTCGGCCACCTGTTCCTGGTCTTCGCCGCCGGCCGGTCCGCCGAGGACATCCTCGCCGAGGCCCACAGCCGGCTGGGCAATGACGACGAGACCGAGCAGACGGTCGTCCGCGGCGAGCTGCGCAAGATCGTCGAGCTACGCCTGGAGCGCCTCGCCGAGTCGGTCGAGGTCGCCTGAGCGGTCCGGAGCGAAGCGGAGGGGCCGCTCATCGTGGGCACTGGTGTAGCTCATGCCGCTGCTGGGGCGGAGCGGAGGTTTCGGCATGAGTGGTCCGGAGCGAAGCGGAGGGGCCGCTCATCGTGGGCACTGGTGTAGCTCATGCCGCTGCCGGAGCGAAGCGGAGGTTTCGGCATGAGCGGTCCGGAGCGAAGCGGAGGGGCCGCTCATCGTGGGCACTGGTGTAGCTCATGCCGCTGCCGGAGCGAAGCGGAGGTTTCGGCATGAGTGGTCCGGAGCGAAGCGGCGGGTCCGGAGCGAAGCGGAGGTGACGGCATGAGTGGTCCGGAGCGCAGTGGCGCCTGGTCTGGGTCGATCAGCGCGAGGCTTCATCGACCCAGACCTGGCGTTGGGGCCCCTCACCAGCGGCGCACCCGCGGCCCGTACAGCCGCCGTGGAGCGCGGCGGGCATGAGCCTGTCCACGCACGTTCTGGACACGGCCCGCGGCATACCGGCGGCGGGGGTGCCGATCCGGCTGGAGACGGCCGATCACATCTCCATCGGTGAGGGGCAGACCGACCTCGACGGGCGGCTGCGTTGGGAGGACATCGGCACCGGCCGCTACCGGATGGTGATCGACACCGCCGCCTACCTCGGGCCCGACGCGTTCTTCCCCGAGGTCGCGATCGCGTTCACGATCGCCGACGCGCGCCACCACCACGTTCCGCTGCTGCTGAGCCCGTTCGGATACTCGACCTACCGGGGCAGCTGAGCCGGGGCGCGGCCCGCCGAGAGGCGCATCGACGGGCCGGTCTCCAGGACGAAACCCAGCCGTTCGTACACCGGGAGGCCCTCACTCGTCGCGCGCAGGCGCACCTGGCTGACGCCGTTGTCCGTGAACCAGCCCAGCAGTCCTTTGAGGCACGCGGTCGAGTAGCCGCGGCGGCGGTACCGCGCATCGGTCGCCACGCTGAACACGTATCCGCTCAGCCCGGCCGGGTTGGCCGGCGAGCCGAGCCGCTCCTCGACGACCCCGATCGCGCACGCGGCCAGCCCGGGCCCGTCGGCGCCGGGACGGTCCACCACGAACGCGGCGATGGTCGTTCCCGGCAGCGGCAGCCGCCGGCGCAGCGAGGCTACGGCCAGCTCCGACCACTCGCCGGGCGGCACCGGCTCGCCCTCCATCGACTCCAGCATGACGATCCGCAGCCGGATGAGCTCCTCGGCGTCGCCCGCCGTGGCCCGGCGCACGGCCGCGGTCCCGTTCATCTTGTCCACGAGCGCGAACGTACCGGTAGCGATGCCCGGCGAGGCAGCGATTTTCGCCGGGATTCCGGCACGCCCGCGCGGGGGAGCGGCCGGGACGTGGAGACGGCCGCCGCGGAGGCGGCGGCCGTCTTCGAGGAACGGTCGGGCCGGTCAGCCCTGCTTGATGCCCTTGCCGCTGCGGAACAGCTTGACCATGCCGGCGAAGAACCGCTCCATCTCCGAGCCGAACGGGTTGTCGCTGACCACGTACGTCCACGTGGCGCTCGGCCGGACCAGGCCCGCGTCGCTGGGCTCCCACTCGGGGCCGTCGATCTCCAGCTCGTCGAACTCGCCGACCGTGCGGTTGTCGATCTCGGCCAGCAGGCCGCGGAACGCCGGGATCGCCTCGCGGTGGAACTCGTCGAGCGGGTCCTGCGAGCCGAGCACCCGCAGGTGGATGCCCTCGCGCAGCTCGCTCATGTCGGCGAGGTGCTCCGACCACGCGTTGTCGGCGTGGAACAGCGCGACCTGGCGGGCGATGCGCAGCACCGTGTCCTCGCCGAGCTTCTCGGACAGTTCGTTGTACCTGTCCGGGCTGCGCTCAGCGAGCAGCTCGCCGGCCGCGTCGGTGGTGAGCAGCTCCTCGCGCCGCTTGCCGTGCAGCTGGCGGTGCTGGTCCAGCAGGTAGTTGTACCGCCACGTGTTGCGGTGGATCTCGAGGTTGACGGTCTCGGCGACCCGCTGCGCCGAGCCGATCGCCCACCGGACGTCCTCGTCGTCGATCGCGCCGTCGGCGTCGGCCCGCCCCATCGGCATGGGCTCCGGGCCGTACCGCTGGATGAGCTCGTCCTCGAGGCTGACGAAGAATATCGACTCGCCCGGGTCGCCCTGTCGGCCGGCCCGGCCGCGGAGCTGGTCGTCGATGCGGCGCGAGTCGTTGCGGGCGGTGCCGATCACGAACAGCCCGCCGAGCTCGGCGACGCGGTCGCGGTCCTTCTCGTCGCTGCCGCCCAGGCGGATGTCGACGCCGCGGCCGGTCATCTGCGTCGAGACCGTCACCGCGCCGACCGCGCCGGCCTCGGCGACGATGGCCGCCTCCGCCTCGTCGTTCTTGGCGTTGAGCACCACGCACTCCACGCCCTCTTCGGCGAGCGTGGCGGCCAGCCGCTCCGACTCGGCGACACTCAGCGTGCCGACCAGCACCGGCCGCCCGGTCGCGTGCATCGTGGAGATCTCGGCGACCACGGCGATGTCGCGCTCCTCGGCCGAGGCATACACGCGGTCGGGCCAGTCCTTGCGGATGTTCGGCAGATGCGGCGGGATGACCGCGACCTCGAGCTTGTAGAACTCGCGCAGCTGGTCCCCGACCGGGAGGGCCGTGCCCGTCATGCCGCAGATCTTCTTGTACTGCGTGAGGAACGCCTGCACCGTGATGGTCTGCAGCACCGCGCCGCCGCCGCTGCTGCGGATCTTCTCCTTGGCCTCGACCGCGGCCTGCAGCCCGTCGGGCCACCGGCGGCGCTGGGCGACCCGGCCGCGGAACTCGTCGATGAGCTCGACCCGCTCGTCGCGCACGATGTAGTCGACGTCGCGGACCAGCAGCGCCTCGGCGTGCAGCGCCAGGTTGACGGCGGTCAGCGTGTCGATGTGCTCCTCGGCGTAGAGGTCGATGTCCAGCGCCGACTCGACCTTCGCCAGGCCGCCGGTGGTCAGGTGCGCGGTGCGCCCCTCGTCGACGACCTCGAAGTCGTGGTCGCGGCGCAGGCCGCCGACGATCTCCGCGATCGCGAGCGGCTGGTCCTTGTCGTCGATCGTGGAGCCGGCCAGCACCAGCGGCACGCGCGCCTCGTCGATCAGGATCGAGTCGGCCTCGTCGATGATGACGGTGCCCAGCTCGCGGTGCACCCGGTCGGCCGTGTTCGTCACGATCGAGTCGCGCAGCAGGTCGAAGCCGGCCTCGCTGACCGAGACGTACGTGATGTCCTTCGCGTATGCCTCCCGGCGCTCCTCTGGCGTCGAGGACTCGTTGACCCAGCCGACGGTCAGGTCGAGCAGCTCATACACCGGCCGCATCCACTCGGCGTCACGCCGGGCCAGGTAGTCGTTGACCGTGATCACGTGGACCGCCCCCTGCGCGGCATACCCGGCGGCGGCGATCGCGGCGGTCAGCGTCTTGCCCTCACCCGTGGCCATCTCGACCACGTGCCCGGCGAGCAGCACCTGGGCGCCGAGCAGCTGCACGTCATACGGCCGCTCGTCCAGGGCGCGCTTGGCCGCCTCCCGGCCGAGCGCGCACGCCTCGACGAAGTCCTTCGGGTCCTCCCGCTGGTGCAGTGCCGTGGCGGCGGCGCGCAGCTCGTCGTCGGTGAGCTCGGACAGCTCGGCCTCGCGCTCCTCGATCAGCGGCAGCAGGTCCCGCATCGGCTCGAGGTCGATCGTGGTGCCCGGCTGCTCCTGCAGCTTGCGACGCCACGCGTTGAATTTGCTCACCAAACCCATGACGAACACGATACGTCCCCCCGCCAGGATGGTGTGCGGCCCGTCACCATGAGCCTTCACCCCGCGCGAGGGGAGAAAAATGATGACAAGTCCGAAAAATGCCTGATAATGCCCCACTCGCTCGGCTTGCTCCGCGGTCCGCGTGCCGTCGCCGGCCGGGGGTGACGGTGGCGGGCGAGGCAGGATTGGTGCCGTGGAGCGGGCAGTGACGGCGCTCAGCGCGCTCGTCGGCAAGGGCGGCGTGCTGGTGCTCAGCGGCGCCGGGATCTCGACCGAGTCGGGCATTCCGGACTATCGGGGACCTAGCGGGATGCGGCGCAACGCGCAGCCCATGACGTATCAGACCTTCACCCGCGACCCGGTCGCCCGGCGCCGCTACTGGGCCCGCAGCCACCTCGGCTGGCGGACCATCGCCCGCGCCGCGCCCAACGCCGGGCACAATGCGGTCGGGCGGCTGCAGCGGCTCGGGCTGCTCACCGGCATTGTCACGCAGAACGTCGACGGGCTGCACCAGGCCGGCGGGGCCGACGAGGTCGTCGAGCTGCACGGCGCGCTCGACCGGGTGGTCTGTCTGGACTGCGGCGAGCGCACGGCCCGCGCCGAGCTCGACGCGCGGCTGGTCGCCGCCAATGTCGGGTACGCGGCGGAGGCGGGCGGCATCAATCCCGACGGCGACGTGGACCTCACCGACGAGCAGGCCGCCGGGTTCGTGGTCGTGGACTGCCGGGGCTGCGGCGGGATGCTCAAGCCCGACGTGGTGTTCTTCGGCGAGAACGTGCCCGCCCCGCGGGTACAGCACTGTTTCGACCTCGTCGAGCGCTCCGCGGCGCTGCTCGTGCTCGGCTCGTCGCTCACCGTCATGTCCGGGCGGCGGTTCGTGGTCCGGGCGGCGAAGTCAGGGCTGCCGATCGCGATCGTGAACCAGGGGCCGACCCGCGGCGACCCCCTCGCCGCGATCCTGATCGACGCCCCGCTCGGCGCGGTGCTGGCCAAGGTGGCGTGGGACCTGCGCTGAGCGGGCCGCCGAAGGCTCAGGTCAGGGGTTTATGTCGGGGGCCGGTTGCTCGGGCTGGGCCGGCGGGTAGGTCCAGACGCCGCCGGCGACGCCGAGCGCACAGATCGCCAGCACCGTCCCGAAGACGCTGCCGGCGGTCAGCCCGATGACGGCTCCGGCGACCGCGGAGATGGCGATGATCACCGAGATCACCCGGCGCGGCGTGATCCGGCGGGTCATGGCCCGGTTGAAACCATTGACGAAGCGCGTGTCGTTGCGCAGTGCGGCCTCGATGTCCGCGAGCCGCTGCTGCTCGCTCTCGCTGAGCATGACGCCCAACCTCCTCCGACGGGCTTGCCCGGTTCGCGATGGGTACCCGCTCGGATCGATCGTCACACACAATGCCCCCGAACGGGTCGGCCAGTTGGCGCCAAATGGGATTCCGCTGCTCAGCGGCGCGGCGTTTCGCGGCTTTTGCCGGATCGGACGGCGCTGCGAAAGATCACGTGATGTGCCATTCTCGACGGCGAATGGCGCGGAATGCGCGAGTGAACACTGAGCGGCGTCTTGTCGCCGGCAACGGCGCGGCGACATGGGGAGGAACGAACGTGGACCCAGGCAGGCAGTGGCAGCAGCCCGACCCCTCCGGCGGGTACGGGCAGACACCGCCGCGCGGGTATCCGCCGCAGCAGCCGGCGCAGCCGCAGCCGCAATACCCGCAGCCGCAGCAGTATCCGCAGCCGCAATACCCGCAGCCGCAACAGTATCCCCAGGCACAGCCGCCCCAGCAGCCACAGCCGCAGTACCCGCCGCAACAGCCGCACTCCGCGGCGCCGTACGCGACGCAGCCGTACAGCGCGCAGCCCGCCTACCAGCAGCCCCCGGTGCCGGCGTCGCAGCCCGGCCCGCCCGCGCCGCCGGGCTGGCGCAGCCGCTGGTTCGCCGCCCTGGTGATCAGCTCGGTGCTGCTCGTGGTGCTCGTGGTCGCCATCGTCGTGGTGTCGCTCAACCGCAAGCCGGACAACACCGCCGGCCCGCAGCCCACGTTGTCGCAGACCGGCCCGGTCGACCCGTGCCTGGTCGGCAAGTGGAAGCAGACCACCTACCAGCACCACGTCGACCTCAGCACCACCGACGTGGGCACGCGCGAGAAGCTCGGGAAGATCAAGTTCACCGGCGGCGGCAAGCTCTGGGAGATCCGGGCCGACGGCAACGCGGTCGAGGACGACACCAAGACGGTGTACAGCGGCAAGGCCGACGACGGCCGCACGGTCAACGCCTCGTGGGCGGGTCGCTCCGAGTGGAAGGTGTCGACCAAGGACGGCGTGATGTCCTTCGCCGGCGGCGAGGCCACCACGGTCGTCACGATCAGCGTCGACGGCACCGCGAAGGGCCGCATCGAGCTGCAGCCCAACCTCGACCCGACCCCGTACACCTGCAACGGCAACATCTGGCGCACCTCCGGCCGGGACTCCGCCGACGACTTCGCCCGCTACGACCGGGAGAAGTGACCTGGAGCGAACCCTTCCGATCGGTTGACGCCACCCATGCGGGGGTACTGGCCGAGGCATGACGACGTGGTTCATGCAGTTCGGCGAGCGGGCGCGGACGCGGCTGAGCGCCGCACGCAGCATTCCGCCGTTCTCCGGCCCGATCGAGGTGCGCCCGGCGTCCACTGTGGAGGACGGCATCCCGCACGGCGTCAAGGTCGCGGGAGCCTGGGCCTGGCGGATCGTGCTGTTCATCCTCGCCGGGTACCTGCTGCTGCAGCTCATCGCCGCGCTGCACCTGATGGTGGTCCCCGTCGTCGTGGCGGTCCTGCTCGCCGCCCTGCTCGAGCCCGTCGCCGGCCTGCTGCGCCGGCGCGGGCTGCACCGCTCGCTGGCCGCCGCGATCGTCCTCGTCGGCGGCCTCGCCGTCGTCTTCGGGGTCCTGGGCGCCATCGTCTACACGTTCATCGCCCAGTTCAACAACCTCTCCCTGCAGGTCCGCGGCGGCCTCAACGAGATCCGCAACTGGCTGGCCCGCGGCCCGCTGCACGTCTCCGAGCGGCAGCTCAACGAGACCATCGACGTGCTGCAGCGGCAGGTCACCGCCAACCGCGGCGCGCTGACCTCGGGCGCGCTGAACACCGCCACCACACTCGCCGAGGTGGTCACCGGCTTCTTCCTGGTGCTGTTCACGCTGTTCTTTCTGCTGCGCGACGGCGAGCAGATCTGGACCTTCCTGTGTCGGCTGCTGCCGCGGCACGCTCAGCGGCCGGTGGCCCGGGCCGGGTACTACTCGTGGTTCACCCTCGTGTCCTACGTGCGGGCCACGGTGCTCGTCGC
The DNA here is from genome assembly GCF_040300025.1 of Dactylosporangium sp. NPDC000555. Taxonomy (NCBI): domain Bacteria; kingdom Bacillati; phylum Actinomycetota; class Actinomycetes; order Micromonosporales; family Micromonosporaceae; genus Dactylosporangium; species Dactylosporangium sp. NPDC000555. Next base: position 187,813 of record NZ_JBEPDB010000002.1, read on the forward strand.
GTTCGTCGACGCGCTCGGCATCGGCATCGGCCTGGTGGTGCTGCGCATCCCTCTCGCCCTGCCGCTGGCCGCACTGGTGTTCCTCGGCGCGTTCATCCCGGTCGTCGGCGCGACCCTGTCCGGCACCGTGGCGGTCCTCGTCGCGCTGGTCACCCACGGGCCGGTCAGCGCGCTGCTCGTGCTCGGGGTCGTCATCGCGGTACAGCAGCTGGAGGGCCACGTCCTACAGCCGTTGATCATGGGCCGTGCGGTCTCCCTGCACCCGCTCGCGGTGATCCTGGCGATCGCCACCGGGGTGGTGGCCGCCGGCATCGTCGGCGGCCTCGTCGCCGTGCCGCTGCTCGCGGTGGGCAACACCGCGGTGCGGTACCTGGCCGAGCACCACGACGGCGAGCCGGCCGGCGGGGACGAGCCGCCCGGTACCGAGCCGACCGGCGAGGATGAACAGGAGGACGAGCAACAGGACGAGCGGGCGGGGGACGGGAAACCGGACGAGAAAACAGACGGGAGAGCAGACGACGAAAGACGCGGGGAGGCCGGCCCGGCGGCGAGTAGCGTCGACGACGAGATCAGGCAACAGTGAGGGAGCAACCATGCCGCTGACGGGGGAATACGAGCCGAGCTCGAGCGACTGGGCACGCGAGCAGGTCGAGCTGTTCGAGCGGACGGGCGGTGCCGAGGGCAACACCATGCGCGGCCGGCCGATCATCGTCCTGACGTCGCTCGGCGCCAAGTCGGGCAAGATCCGCAAGACGCCGCTCATGCGGGTCGAGCACGACGGGCACTACGCGGTCGTCGCCTCGCTGGGCGGCGCGCCGAAGCACCCCGTGTGGTACTACAACCTCAAGGCCAACCCGCACGTCGAGCTGCAGGACGGCCCGGTGCGGCGCGACTACACGGCCCTCGAGGCGACGGGCGATGAGAAGGAGCTGTGGTGGGAGCGCGCCACGGCGACCTGGCCCGACTACGACGGATACCAGGCCAAGACCGCCCGCGCGATCCCTCTCTTCGTCCTCAACCCGCGCGACTGACCGGTGCTCGATTATCCAGTCGTGCTGACGCTGCTGGCCATGCAGCGGCAGAACTGGGAGCAGGGCGTGGCCGTCCACGCCCTGCTCGACCTGGGGCTGGTGGGCCTTGCCGGGCGGCTGGCACGCGACTCGGCCGTCCACCAGAGCCCCGACGGGCGCCTCGGCACGATCGGCGGCGAGCGCGACTCGGTCAATGGCGCCGCCAACTTCGAGGGTGTCGTACGCCTTGGGCTGACCGACGCCGCGCGGCGCCAGCTCGACTGGATCACCGAACGGGCGCCGCGCGCCGCCGACGGCACGCTCTACCACCTGCTGGACGCGCCCGAGGTATGGGCCGACACGGTGTACATGGTCGTGCCGATGCTCGCCTTCGCGGGGCGGCCCGACCTGGCGGTCCAGCAGGCCGAGGGGCACCGGCAGCGGCTGTGCCGCGACGGGCTCTATGCCGCCGCCGACAACCGCGCCGAGCTGTGGGGCACCGCCAGCGGCTGGGTGGCGGCCGGCCTGGCCCGGGCGATCCGCCACGATCCCGACCTCGCCGGCCCGCTCGGCGGGCATGCCCGCGAGGTGATCGACGCGTGCCTGGCCCACCGCCGCACCGACGGGCTGTTCGGCAACGTGCTCGACGACCCGGCGTCCTTCCGCGAGGCGAACCTGGCGCAGATGCTGGCCTACGCGGCGTACACGGGCGTCGTGTACGGCTGGCTGGAGACCTCCTACACCGCCGTCGCGGACTCGTTGCGCGCCGCGGTCGAGCCCCACGTCCACGACGGCCTCGTCACCTCGGTCTGCGGCGCGCCGACCTTCGACCGCCAGGGCACCTCCGCGGAGGCGCAGGCGTTCCACCTCCTCGCGGCGGCGGCGCCGCTCGCCGTTTCCGGTGGGCGGTGACCTCAGCCGCACGTCGCCCGGGCAGCGGCGAGGATCTGGTCGGTGACGGGCCCTGGGTGGGAGATCAGCGTGAGGTGCGAACCACCGGAGACCGTCCGCACGTGGGCGCTGGCGCGCTGGGCCATGAACGTCTGCGACTGCGGGGTGATGATCCGGTCGGCGGAGCCGATGACGTACCAGGAGGGGATCGTTTTCCAGGCGGCGGCCGTTGCCGGGGTCGTGAACGCGCTCATCGCGGCCGGGCGCTGGGAGGCCCACAGCCGCCGCGCGGCCGGCGTGGGCAGGTCGGGGCCGAAGGACCGCAGGAAGACGTTCTCCTTCAGGTAGAGGTCGGCGTCGCCCGGCCTGGCCGCCGAGAACGGCACGACGTCGTAGAGGGTGTCCGGCGCCGCGCCCAGTGCCGACGCGGCGCCGCTGAGCTGCGCGGTGCTCTCGCCTACCGCGGGCGCGGCGGCGTCGACGTAGACCAGGGCCTTCACGTCCGGGTCGCCGGCGGCCGCGTTGGTGATCACCGAGCCGCCGTAGGAGTGGCCCACGAGCACGACGGGCCCGGAGACGGTCTTGAGGAACTCGGCGACGTCCGCCGCGTCGCCGGTGAGGCCGCGCAGCGGGTTGGCAACGGCCCGCACCGGGTAACCCTCGCGCTGCAGCCGGCTCACCTCCTCGCTCCAGCTGGAGGTGCCGGCCCACGCGCCGTGCACCAGCACGACCGTCGGCTTCACGGCGCAGCCGTTCGGCGGGCCAGCCGCCACCGTCGCGGCCGGTGAGAAGCCCGCGACGGAGCGGCCGGCGACGGCGAGGACGCCCGCGGCCAGAGCCACCAGCGCGGCGATCGAGGCCCGGCGCCGGCGGCCACCATACGTCGTCATGCCCCGGAACTACCCCGTCGCAGCCTGTCCATGGCCCTGGTCGGTCAGGTCGTCGGTGGCGCTGCGGCCGGGCTCCAGGCGGTCCAGGATGCCGGTCATCGGGGCCGTCGGCGGAGAGGTCACAGGATGTGATTGTCTGACCCCCATGGGGGACGCGGGACTGTTGCTCGTCGCGGTGGTCGAGATGGTGCCGGACTCGGTGGAGGCCGGGGCGCAGTACGAGGACGAGGTGCTGGCGCTGCTGCCGAGGCATGGCGGCACGCTGGAGCGCCGGCTCGCAGGCGGCGGCACCGAGGTGCAGATCATCAGCTTCGCGACGCGGGCCGGATACGACGCGTTCATGGTCGACCCGGACCGCCTCGCGATCCGGGCCCGCTACGGCGACACCGCCCCGACGGCCCGCGTGCTCGAGGTGGCCGAGGTCCCGCCCGCCACCTGACGAAGCTGACGGCACGTTTCCGGGCGTGGCCGAAAAACTAAGGAGGAGTTAAAGAAGTGATTGCGGAAAAACTGTAATCGGATCGCCTTCGCAAGCCCCGCCGGACCCGCCGGCCGGGGCCGTTGTAATTCTTCCTTTATTTCTTGAATGAAGTCCCCTGGTATCTGCACACTGGCTTGCGCAACGACCCGTGACGTTTGCTGAGACGGCAGAGACAAAGGATCGAAATGCGCAGGAAGAACCGTGTGCTGCTGGGCGCCGCCGTGGCTGCGGCCCTCGGTGCGAGCGGCATTTACATCGCGACGGCCGATGCCGGCGAAATCACTTCGGCGCCGAGACTGGAGGCGGAGTCGTATTCCGTGCAGTCCGGTGCCCAGACCGAGAACACCGCGGACAAAGGCGGCGGCAAGAACGTCGGCTGGCTGTCCGCCGGAGACTGGCTGCAGTACGACGACGTGACCATCGGCGGCACCGACCTCACCGCCCGGATCGCCGCGAACAACCGCGCCGGCGGCTCGATCGAGCTCCACCTCGGCTCGCCGACGGGCCAGCTGCTGGCCACGTTCCCGGTGGCGTACACCGGCGGCTGGCAGAAGTGGACGACCGTCACCGCAAAGGCCTCGAGCGTGCCGGCCGGCAAGCAGACCCTGGTCGCGGTGATGCGGAGCCCGCAGAGTGCCGACTTCGTCAACATCAACTGGTTCACCCTCGGCGGGGGAGCCGCCCCGTCGCGCGGGCCGGCCACGGCGACGGTCGCGGCGCCGAGCAGCGCCGCCCCGTCACGGAGCGCCCCGCCGTCGTCGGCCGCGCCCAGCGGCAGCGCCGGCGCCGGCACCGGCTGGGTGGACGTCGACCAGGCCGCGTGGCAGCAGCAGCTGGCCGCGTTCAACGCGATCAAGCCGCTGCCGGTCCCAGCCGGCACGACCCGCGTCGCCGAGTTCCACACCGACTGCCAGGTGTCCAACGAGGCCAAGGACGACCCGATCGTGCTGCCGGGCCTGCCGGGTGCCTCGCACATGCATACCTTCTTCGGCCCGACGGTGGACGCCGTCACCGGGCCGGCCGACCTGTTCACCCGCAAGACGAACTGCAACGCGCCGGGCGACGGCAGCGCCTACTGGGTGCCGCAGCTGTTGCGCGACGGCACGCCGGTCAAGGTCAAGAGCTTCCGGGTGTACTACGGATCCCGCCTCGCCGACCCGTCGGTGACCGTGCCCTTCCCGCCCGGCCTGGTGGTGGTGCACGGCGACGCGAAGCGGCAGGTGGCCACGCCGAAGGGCGCCAGCGGCCAGTTCTGGTGCGCCGGCAGCGCCGAGGTCGGCCGCAGCGCCGACGGCAACTGGCCGGTCTGCGCGGCCGGCGGCAACCTGATCTTCCAGTTGGTCTTCCAGGACTGCTGGGACGGCCAGCACATCGACTCGCCCGACCACAAGTCCCACATGGGCCCGATGCAGAACGGCCAGTGCACCGGCAAGTACCCGGTCGCCGTGCCGAACCTCTCGTTCATGGTCAACTACGACTCCCTCGGCGGCGACGGCCTGGCGCTCTCCTCGGGCATGGCGTCCTCGATGCACGGCGACTTCATGAACGCGTGGAAACCGGAGAACCTCGGCCCGCTCGTGAAGATCTGCCTCAACGCGAAGGCGAAGTGCGGCGTCGAGCCGAAGTTCGCCGGCGGCTGATCCGCACGTCCGCTGAGTAACGGTATGACGGCCCCCGCCGAGTCGGCGGGGGCCGTCAGCGCGGGCGGCCCAGCCCGGCGTCGCGGGCGCGGACGATGGCCTGGCTGCGCTGGCTGAGGTGGAGCTTGGCGAGGATCGTCGAGATGTTGTTGGCGACGGTCTTGCCGGACAGGTGCAGCCGCTGGCCGATCTCGGCGTTGGACAGGCCGGCGGCGAGATGGTCGAGAATGTCGCGTTCCCGCGCGGTGAGCTCGGGGAACGGCCCCTCCTGCGCCGGCGGCGCGGCGAACCAGGTCCGCAGGCGGGTGGCCAGCGCCGCGCCGAACACCGGTTGCCCGGCGGCGGCCGCGTGGATGGCCGCGACGATGTCGGTGCCGCCGGCGCCCTTGACCAGGTAGCCGAGGGCACCGGCCCGCACGGCGGCGAAGACCGTCCCGTCGTCCTCGAACATCGTCAGGACGAGCACCGCCGAGCCGGGCGCCTGGGCCTGGATCTGCCGGGTGGCGTCGATGCCGTGCAGCCCCGGGAGCTGCAGGTCCATGATGACCACGTCGGGCCGCAGTTCGACGGCCAGGCGCACGGCGTCGCGGCCGTCGCCGGCCTCGCCGACGAGCTCGATGTCCGCGACGGTGTCGAGCACCGCACGCAGGCCCTGGCGTACCAGGGGATGGTCGTCGGCGAGCAGAACGCGGATCATGACGGATCCGGGAGCGGGAAACGGGCGGTGACGGCGCCGCCGTCCGGGCCGGGACCGGCATGGCAGCGACCGCCCAGCTCGGCGGCACGCTCGCGCATGGCGGTGACCCCGACGCCGGGCAGCCAGGGCCCGGTGGAGGTGCCGTCGTCGGCGACGTCCAGCACGAGCTCGCGGGCCGACGCCGACAGGCGTACGCGGCACTGTTGCCCGTTGCTGTGGCGTACCACGTTGGTGATCGCCTCCACGGCGGTGCGGTAGGCGGCGACCTCGACGGCGGCCGGCAGGTCCGGCAGGTCGCCGGCGTCGATGGTGTACCGCAGGTGGGAGCCGGCCGTGAGCCGGTCGGCCTGCGAGCGCAGGGCCCCGACGAGCCCGAGGTCGTCCAGCGCGGGCGGGCGCAGGCCGTGGACGACCTTGCGCAGATCCGCCAGGGCCTGGCCGGCGGCCTCCTTCGCCTCGTCGACGTGGTGACGGGCCGCGGCCGGGTCGGTGTCGACGCGGACGCGGACGGCGTCGAGGGTCAGGCCGATGGCGGTGAGGACGGGCCCGAGGCCGTCGTGCAGTTCGCGGCGCAGCCGGCGGCGCTCCTCCTCGCGGGCGGTGACCAGCCGCTGCCGCGAGCGCAGCAGCTCGTCGGTCAGGGTCCGGGTGTGCAGGGCCATGCCGAGCTGCCCGGCGATGTCGGACAGCAGGTCGCGGTCGCGGTCGTCGAGGTCGTCCTCGCCGCGGCGCGGCGACACCAGGAGAAAGCCTTCGACCTGCCCCTCGTACGTCAAGGGCAGGCGAACCAGCGGCTCGGCCGCGACACCGTGGGAGGCGACCGGGCCGCCGCCGGCGCTCTCGATGGCCACGTAGGGCAGCCGCAGCATGGCGGCGATCGCGTCCGCGAACGAGCCGAGCGCGTCGCGTCCGGGCACGGCGTTGAGCCGCCGTCCCAGGTCGCGCAGGGTGCGGTACGGGTCCTGGCGCCCGCCGTAGAAGAGCCGATCCACGACGCGCTGGCCGCGGTCGCGCAGCGGCACGAAGCACAGCGCCACGGCGATCGCCGCGACCGGAGCCGCCACCTGCCGGGACACCACGTGCGCCGCGGCCGCGGACACGGCGGCGAAGGCGATGACCAGGGCGACGGTGATCACGCCGTACGCCAGGGACCTGCGCAGAATCGTGTCGATGGACCACAGCCGGTACCGCAGCACCGGAACCACGAGGGTCAGGACGAACACCACCGTGTCCACGACCCCGCTGCCGGCCGGAAGCCAGTCGGTGACGGCCAGCGGGAACAACGCCAGAGCGACGATCACCCCGACCGCGCGCCACTTCAACTGCTGCCGGGCGACGCCCTCGGCCCGGGCGAACCGGACCACGACCCCGATGCCGGCGACCAGGCCGAGCAGCACCACCACCGGCGCCAGCATTTGCAGCCCGTCGGCGACCCGTCCGGCCGCGGTTCCGGCGGTAAGCGGATGCGACACTCCCGGTGCGCCGCCGGCCACGTCGCTCAGGCTCGAACTGCTCAGCGCCCCGCCCAGGAAGACGAGGGCCGTGCTGGCGATGAGCACCTTCTCCAGCAGGCCACCCCACCGGCTGGCCGGCCGCCCCGACGGGAATCGGATGTTGATCAGGCCCTGCGCCGCGATCGGCGCGAAGCCGAAGGCCGAGACGGCCAGCCCCCAGCGTGCCGCCGCGCCGCGTTCCCCGTGCACGACGGCCTCGTACGACGGCGGCAGCACCAGCACCTGGACGACCACGAGCACCGCGGCAGCGGCGAGAATCCACCCGAACGGCAGGTCCGGCCGCCGGTCGATGAGCAGCGCACCTGCCACGCCATAGGCGATCATCGTGACCAGCGGTTCCAGCCACGCCGGGGACACGTCGCCGGAGCCGGGGACCGGGTGCCCGCCGGTCACCCAGGCGAGCAGAAATACCACCCCGACCAGGACGGCCGCCAGCGTCGCGGCCGCCCACCGGCTGGCGTCCCGCTTCGGGTGCGTTCGTGCGGCGTCGATGCGGCGAGTATCGCAACCCGGACCGGCCCTGACCATCGGCCGCGCTTCCCGGACCGCCGGGAAGTCCTTCCCGGCGGTCCGGGATGCCGCCGCCGCGGCGCGGGAAGCGCCGCCCTGGCCCGGTGAACGCGGCGCGGCCGACGCTGAGCGCATCGACATCACCGGGAGGCCGTCATGAGAGCGATCCGCTACACCGCCGCCATCGTCACCATCGTCATGTCACTGCTCAACCTGCCGATCGCGTTCGACGACGGAGGTGCCGGCATCCCCGCCCCGCTGGCCTGGATCATCAGCCTGCTCGGCGTCGCCGGCATCGTCGCCGCCGTCGCGCTGCTGCGCTCGGCCGCCTGGGCCACCCCCGCCGTGATCACCGTGGGCGCCGTCAACCTCATCGGCGCCGTCGTCGAGCTCGTGCGCAACTCCGACGGGGCGATCATCGGCCTCGTCCTCAGCGCCGTAGCCACCGCCCTGGCGATCGCGTACGCGATGCGCAGGAACACGACCGCCGCGCCCGCCCGCTGATCGCGGCCGGAGACGACCTCCAGGAGGACACCATGCGCACCGACATCGAAACCCCCGCCGCGGCCACCGCGCCTCGCAAGCCGCTGCGCGACGTGCGCGGCTTCTGGCGAGTCCTGCTCGCCGTCGTCGCCCCGCTGCCGATGCTCGGCATGGGCGTCTACTACATCCTCAACCCCACCGAAGGCGGCGCACCCTTCGAGGACACGGTCGCGGCGTACGCCGCGCACAAGGACTTGGCCGGCACGGTCCGCTACTTCGGCGTGCCCTTCCTCGTCGGCCTGATCCCGGCCACGTTCGCCGTCGCCTGGGTCGCGCGTCGCGGCGCCCCACGCCTCACCACCGTCGGCGCCTGCATCGCGCTGCTCGGCGACCTGGCCGGCTTCCCGCTGACCCGCGGTGGCGACGAACTGGCCTACTACACCGTCAACAACGGCTTCGACGTGGCCACCATGGCGAAGCTGCAGGACGCCATGGACAACGACCCCCTCGCGCTGGTGGCGGGCCTGCTGTTCATCGTGGGCATCGTCATCGGGCTGCTGCTGCTCGGCCTGGCCCTGTGGCGCAGCGGCGCGGCACCGGCCTGGATGGGTATCGCACTCGCCGCTGGCGGGTTCACCCACCCGTTCATGCCCGGCCACGTCGCCGCCGGCGTCGGGCTGCTGGTCGCCGCGGTCGGCTTCGCCGGCGCCAGCGTGGCCCTGCTGCGCATGAACAACGACGACCTCGACCTCGCGCCCGCCCGGCTCACCCCTGGCGCGGCGTAGCACACCCGGCAACCGCGACCGCCGGCACGGCAACCCGCCGGCGGTCGCGGTGATCGTTTTCGGCGTCGCGGAACAGTACCTTCATGCCATGAAGCTGCGGCCGTACGTCGAGGAGGACCGCTGGCTGACCGAGGCCCTCGAGGGCGACCCCGAGGTCATGCGCCACCTCGGCGGCCCCGCCCCGCTGGGCCGGGTGCGGCAGGTGCACGAACGGCGCGTCGCGGCGCCCGCCGGCGAGTGGTACCGCACGATCCTGGCCGGCCCGCACGACACCCCGGCGGGGGTGGTGGCCGTCTTCGGCACGGCCTGGCAGGGCGAGGCGATCGCCGAGCTCGGCATCATGCTGCTGCCCGGCCTGGGGCAGCGGCACGGGCTCGCCGTCGGGGCGATCCGGCTGATCGTGGCGGAGGTGCGCGCCTCGGGCCTGGTGCCGCGGATCCACGCGTTCATCGGGACGGCCAACGCGGCCGCCGCGGCCGTGGCGCGACGGCTGGGGTTCGTCAGCGCGGGGCCGGTCAACGTCGACTACGAGGGCGTGCCGATCCGGTGCGAGCACTGGGCGCTCGACCTGAGCGCCCCTGCCGGCTGAACGGCCTGGCCGGGGCGGGGTCAGGCGGCCGCGGATTCGACCCGCTCGGTCGTGGTGTAGTTGCGGTCCAGCCACGCCGGCACGTCGGCGTACGGCAGCGGCCTGGTGAAGAGGTAGCCCTGACCGAAGCCGCAGCCCATGTCGACGAGCCGCTGGCGGTGCGTGGCGGTCTCGATGCCCTCCGCGACCACGTCGAGGTCGAGGGTGTGCGCGAGCTGGACGATGCCGCGCACCAGGTCGTACTGCCGGGGCGAGCTGCCGACGGTCTCCACGAACGACCTGTCGAGCTTCAGCGCGTCCACCGCCACCCGGTGCAGATAGCTCAGCGAGGAGTAGCCGGTGCCGAAGTCGTCGATGGACACGCGGACCCCGGCACCGCGCAGCGCGGCGAGGTCGGTGTGGATGTGCTCGTCGTCCCCGAGCAGCAGGCTCTCGGTGATCTCCACGATGAGCGCGTCGGCGGGCAGCTGCGCACGGGCCAGCTCGCCGAGGACCCGCTGGACGAAGCCGGGCGAGCGGAACTGGCGTACCGACACGTTGACGCTCATCGTCAGCCCCTCGGCCGGGTCCAGCCGGCGCAGCCGTACCGTGGCGTCGATCGCGTGGCGCATCACCCAGTCGCCGAGCGGCACGATGAGCCCGCACTCCTCGGCGATCTCGATGAACTCCAGCGGCGGCACCAGCCCGAACGACGGGTGCTGCCAGCGCACCAGCGCCTCGAAGCCGTGCGGCCGCCCGGATTCCAGGTCCACGATCGGCTGGTAGTGCAGCACGAACGCGTCGTCGGCGAGCGCCTGGTCGAGGTCGGTGCGCAGCCGCATGCGGCGCATGGTCTGGGCGCCCATCGCCGAGGAGTAGCGGCGCCAGCGGTTGCCCATGCTCTTCGCGCAGTTGAGCGCCACGTCGGCCGTGCCGAGCAGCTGCGTGGCATCGGCCGCGTCGGCGGTCGTGGCCATGCCGATGCTCGGCCGCGCGCTGACGACGCTGCCGCCGGCCACGATCGGCGCGCCGAACTCGTCGAGGATCCGCTGGGCGGTCTCCTCGACGCGGTCGACCTCGGCGGCGGTCACCAGCACGCCGAACTCGTCGGCCCCGAGCCGGGCCACGGTGGCCGTGCCGGGGCACACCCCGACCAGGCGCCGGCCGAAGGCCCGCAGCAGCTCGTCGCCCACGTCCTGACCCATGGTGTCGTTGACGGTACGGAACCCGTCGATGTCGATGAGCAGCACCGCCGCTGTCGCCCCGTCCGGCCGTGCGGCGCCGGCGACGGCCGCCTGGACGCCGTCCTGGAAGCGCAGGCGGTTGCCCAGGCCGGTCAGCTGGTCGAGGTACGCCCGATCGAGCAGCTCCCGCTCGAGGCGGCGGCGCTCGGTGACGTCGTGGAGGGTGAGCACCAGGCCGCCAACGGTCGGCTCGCCGGTGAGGTCCCGGACCGTGACCTCCACCTCGGCGGTGGCACCGTCGGCGCGGCGGGCCAGGTGCAGCTCACCGCTGCCGACGGCCGGCCCGCCCGGCGGCGTGCACAACAGGCCGGCGATCGGCCGCCCGACGACGTCGTCGCCGCCGAAGAGCTGCCGCGCCGACGGGCTGGCGTAGGTGACCCGGTCGTCGCCGCCGACGATGAGGATCACGTCGGTGGCGTTGAGCACCAGGGTACGGAAGTACGCCTCGCTGTTACGCCGTGTGATCTCCTGGCTGAGCGCGATGCGGTCGATCATGCTGGCCGCCTGCCCCGCCAGCACCCGTGCCGACTCCTGCAGGTCCACCAGGGCCCGCTCGGTGGCGGCGACCCACAGCTCGCCGAGCCGGACGCCGCCGATGGACAGCCCGCAGTGCAGCGCCAGCTCGAAGCCGCCCAGTTCGCGGGCCAGCCGGGCGGGCAGCTGCGCGACGTAGCGCATGCTCATCGCGTCGTCGTCGGTGCCGTCCTCCGGCACGCCCGGCGCGTGGACCTGCAGGACGATGCGGTGGGGGGTGCCCGCGCGCAGCAGCGAGCTGACCGCTCCCCGCACGACCCGCTCGACCGCGGACACCTCGGTCGCCGACAGCAGCGCCTCGCACGCCCGGCGCAGCTCCCGTTCGCGGACCAGGGCGTGCCCCACACTGCGGGCGGCGAGCCACACCCGGCTCAGCGACAACGCGACGAGCGCGGCCGAGCCGACCGCGATGACCACCCCGTTGTTCACCGGCCCGGCCAGCGCCTCGGCGAACAGGATGCCGGGCGCCACCAGGGAGGCGATGCCCAGCGCCGCCCTCCGCGGCTTGAGCTGCGTCGAGCCGATCACCCGGGGTTCGGTGAGCCACACCATCGACGGATGCAGCGCCGCCAGGCCGCCGGCGACGAAGAAGACGATCCAGCCCAGGTCCACGAAGCTGCCCAGGCCCCAGTCACCGTCGAGACGGCGCAGGCTGAACACCACGTCGGAGACGAGCAGGACCGCGCCCGAGGTGAGCAGGAGCACCACGCTCCAGCAGCGGCGCGCTTCGAGGGCCAGCCGGACCATGATGGCCAGCAGCAGCACGTCGCACAGCGGATACGCGATGGACACGGCCTTCTGTGCCGCGTTGAGACCCGGGTCGCTGAGGTACGGGTCGATGAGAAACACCCAGGCCAGCAGGCCCGCGCCGGCGGTGAAGATCAGCGAGTCGATGACCGTCGCCCAGTCGCGGTTCCGCGCACCGGACCGGCTCAGCCGCAACAGGCCGAGCAGCAACAGCGGGAACGTCGCGCCCAGCGACACCGCGTCGGCCATCGACGGGAAGGCCGAGGAGTGCAGCACGTCGTTCTGCACGACCGCGGTCGCGGTGCCGACCGCGAGTGCGAGCGAGCCGGCGACCCACAGCCACCAGGGCTGCCGCCGCCGCGGCCGGTGCCGGACGACGCCGTAGCCCATCACCGCGAGGGTGCTCACCACGATGCCGGCGAACCACAGTAGCCCGGCAGCCGGCACGACGATGTAACATACCGCAAGCGTGAGTGCACAGAGCGCATAGGCCCAGGTCAACCGCCTCGTCACGGCCGCTCCCTCCTGCACACCAAGAGCTACTCTGTCGTGCGGAACGTGGGCAGGCAAGGTCCTATCCGCCACCACTACCATCGGCCGGGCGATTCGCGAGGTGAAGGTTCCGCCCGATCTGGCAGGGTGCCGGCATGGACTTTGCCTGGCTTGAGGTGACCACGCTGGCCGAGCGGCCCGACCGCATGCCGCTGACCGCGGCCTTCGACGACCCGACCGTGGCGCCGTTCCTGTATCAGGACGCGGTGTCCGCCGCGCTGTTCGCCGCGCTGGTCGGGCGGCATCCGCAGTACACGCTGCTCGCCGTCGAGCGCGACGGCGGCCGGGCCGCGGCCATGGTGTGCACCCTGCCGTTCACCGCCGGCGGCACGCTCCCGCCGGGCGGCTACGACGCGGTGCTGCTCGCCGCGGCCGCGGACACGCTCGCCGGGCGCACCGGCCCGGACGTGTCCGCGCTCTTCGCCACCGTGCGTCCCGACCTGCGCGGCCGTGGCGTGTCGGACCACCTGCTGGGACTGGCCCGGCGCAACGCGGCGCGGCTCGGGCACCCGGCGCTGTTCGCACCGGTCCGCCCGACCCGCAAGCACCTGCACCCGCAGCTACCGCTGGAGCGCTACGTCGCCCGGCGCCGCCCGGACGGTACCGCCGAGGATCCGTGGCTGCGGGTGCACGAGCGGGCCGGCGGCCGCTTCGTGGCGGTGGCGCCGCACTCGATGACGATCACCGCCGACCTCGCACGGTGGCGGGAGTGGACCGGCCTGCCCTTGGACCGGCCCGGCCCGGTCCTCGTCGCGGGGGCCCTGGGCCCGGTGCTGTGCGACCCGGAGCGCGACGTGGCGACCTACGTGGAGGCCAACGCCTGGTACCGGCACGACCTGTGAGCCGGCGCCGTCCGGCACGCCGAAGCCCGGCTGAGGTCTCAGCCGGGCTTCGGTGACTGGTTGCGATGGTTCAGACTTCGCAGATGGTTCAGAGTTCGCGATGGTTCAGAGTTCGCGATGGTTCAGACTTCGCGGATGGTTCAGATGAGCCAGCGGTTGCGCTGGACGATGGGGAGTTTGGCCCAGCGGCGGCCGAGGCCCCAGGTGTGGCCGGCGTAGGCGGCGGCGAGGGCGACCATGACGATGGCGTAGATGAGGTGGTAGTCGATCAGGGGGTTGGTGGAGCCGCTGGGGGTGCCTTTGGCAGTGTGCTGGGCGAGGGGGAATTCGGCGAGCCACATCATGGCCATCATGAGGGTGCCGGAGGCGGCGGCGATGCGTAGGCCGATGCCTGCGGTGAGGGCGAGGCCGATGCCGAGCAGGCCGAGCATGAACAGTGTGTTGGCGTACCAGGTGCCGGCGATGGTGTGGAAGAAGTTTTGGAGGGGGCCGGCGTCGACGGAGGCGAGGAAGCCTTTGGTGGGGCTGCCGCCGTTGATCCAGGCCTTGGCTTCGGGGGTGGCGTAGCCGAGGCCGAAGGTCTTGTCGGCGAAGGCCCAGAGGAAGACGAAGCCGGTGGCGTAGCGCAGGACGGCGAGGGTCTTGGCGGCGGCGTTGGTGAGCATGCTGCCGGGGGCTTCGACGCGTTCGAGGTGGCTGGCCTGGTGGATGTGTGCGGTGCTCATTTCGGCCTCCTGCCGTTTCCTGGTGACACACACATCGTCATCCCTGGCCGGTACGCGTGGCCCGTGCCGAATCTCCCCACCATCCGGGACCCATGTCCTCCCGCCACCGGGACCTCCTGCCGGCCGGTGGCCGAGCCGGCCGACGTTTCGGCCGGGCGGTGCACGGTAGTTGTTGGGGTTAGCCGGCACCGATTCCGCGGGAGGGATGACCATGTCGCCGTCCGGAGGAGACGCCTTCAACCATGCGTTGCACACGGCCAACGTCTGGGTCGCCGACGTCGAGAGCGCGTTCGGCACCAACGACCGTCGCTTCGCGCAGCGCGCCGTGCGCGCCTGGCTGCACACGCTGCGTGACCGGCTCACCGTCACCGCTGCGGTGAAGCTCGGCGCCCAGCTGCCCGAACTGCTGCGCGGGATCTACTACGACGGCTGGGAACCGAGCCGGGCGCCGGAGCGCTACGGCGCCGAGGAGTACGTCCGGCGCTTCTCCACCCAGGCCGCCGTGCGGTCGACGCAGGTCCCGGCGATCGCTGCCACCGTCACGGAGGTCATCGGCCAGCACATGTCGCCCGGTCAGCTGGCCGAGGCGACGGCGGAGCTGCCTACCGACCTGCGCGACCTGGTCACCGGCGCGACGACCGCGCCGGCCCGTCCCGGCGCCGCCCCGACGCGCGGCCCGGCGGCCGACCGCGTGGCCCTGCTGGAGGAGCGGGTCGGCGACCTTACGGCGGCGGTGCGCGCGCTGGCCCGCGGCCTGGAGGACGGCCGGGGCGACCACGCCGGCATCGACCAGACCCAGGTCACCCGGGCCGCCCGCCTCGCCGACGAGATCCTGGTGGCCGGTGGAATCCAGCACGGCTCGTAACGCCGACGAGATCCGGTCGCCGATGAAATCCAACCCGGCACCGGCCCATGCCGACCGCCCGACCGCCCGATCGCTTGCCGAGCCGTTGTCTCGGCCGCGTGCTCGGGGCAGGGGACAGCGTCGCCACCGGTCGGGGGGAGGCGGCGACGCGGGTGAATGTCAGCGGTTACGCTGGCGCCAGGTGGCCATGGTGGCCTCGATACGGCGCTGGTTGCGGGTGCTGCCGAGACCGCGCTTGGCCCGCCCGTACAGCCAGATGGCCCCGCCGACGACCAGCGCACCGACGATGAGATAGCCGATGCTGCCGAGCAGCAAGTGCAACACCCAGCTTGCGATCGAGCCCACGATGATCAGGCCCACGACGACGGCTACGGCACCAACCAGAAAACGACCCATGCATCCAGCATGCTCCCGCGACGCAACGGCGGCATCAGGGGTTTCCCGGACTCATGCGGCCAGGGTGGTCGTGTCCTGGCAGTCGGCCGCCCAAACTGCCGAGTTCGACGCCCCGGCGGCCCCGGCCGGCGGTGGCACGCTCGTCGGCGGTGCCGCGCTCGTCGGCGGTGCCGCGCCGGCCGGCAGTGGCGCCCCGCCTATAGCGGCGCCGGCCCGGTGGCCTGGCCGCCCGCGAACGCACGCGGCCAGGGTGGTCGTGTCCCGGCAGCCGGCCGTCCGAAACTGCCGAGTTCGACGCCCCGGCGGCCCCGGCCGGCAGTGGCACGCTTGTCGGCAGTGGCGCGCCGGCCGGTGGCCTGGCCGCCCGCCGACGGTGTGCTGCTGGTCGGCGGCGGGGCTGGTCGGCGGCACGCCGGTCGTGGTGGGGCGCCCAGCGGTGGTGCGGTGAGTCGGGTCCGGTGGACGGGCGGCGGGTCAGGCGGCCAGGGTGGCGTAGGGTCCGGCGGCCGAGAGCAGGGTGGTGTGCGTGCCCCGCTCGACGACGCGGCCCTGGTCGATGACCGCGATCTGGTCGGCGTCGCGGACCGTGGACAGGCGGTGGGCGATGGTGATCGTGGTGCGGCCGCGGGCCAGGTCGTCGAACGCGCGTTGCACGGCGCGCTCGGTCTCGTTGTCCAGGGCGCTGGTGGCCTCGTCGAGGACCAGGATGCGCGGGTCGCGCAGCAGGGTGCGGGCGATCGCGATGCGCTGCTGCTCGCCGCCTGAGAAGCGGTGGCCACGCGAGCCGACGACCGTGTCGTAGCCGTCGGGCAGGGCCGCGATGAGGTCGTGGATCCGCGCCGCCCGCGCCGCGGCCTCGAGCTCGGCGTCGGTCGCGTCGGGCTTGGCGTATCGCAGGTTTTCCCGCACCGTCGTGTGCAGCAGGTAGGTCTCCTGGCTCACGATGCCGACGATCGCGGCGAGGTCGGTCAGGCGCAGGTCGCGCAGGTCGACGCCGTCGATGGTGATCCGGCCCGCGGTGGGGTCGTGGAGCCGGGCGATGAGCGAGGCGATGGTGCTCTTGCCCGAGCCGGTCTCGCCGACGAGCGCGAGGGAGGTGCCGGCCGGCACGTCGAGCGAGACGCCGGCCACGGCCGCCGAGCCGCTGCCCGGATAGCTGAACGTGACGTCCTCGAAGCGCAGGTGGCCGCGCACGTCGTGCGGCGCGACGGGGTGCTCCGGCTCGGCGACCTCGACGGGCAGGTCGAGGTATTCGAAGATGCGTGCGAACAGCGCGAGCGAGCTGGTGAGCGCGACGCCGACGCCCAGCAGGCCCATGAGCGGCCGGAAGAGGCCCGCCTGCAGCGAGGTGAACGCGACCAGGGTGCCGATGCTCAGCGAGCCCGCGGTCATCGGCAGGCCGGCGCTGAGGTAGATGATCGCCGGGATTGCGGCGAAGATGATGCTCATCGACGCCATCCGCCAGCGGCCGGCCAGCTCGGAGCGCAGCTCGAGGTCGATCAGCCGCTCGGAGGAGGCGGTGAACCGGTCGATCAGCGCGCCACCCGCGCCCATGGTCTTGCTCAGCCGTACACCACTGATGGAAAGCCCCTCCTCGATCGTCACGTTGAGGTCGGCCAGCTCGCGCTGGCGCTGGGCGGTGATCTCGCGGCGCATGCTCGCGACCTTGCGGGTCAGGTAGATCGCGGGCGGCAGCACGACGAGGGAGACCAGCGACAGGCGCCAGGACAGCGCCGCCATGGCGACGGCGGTGGCGACCACGGTGGTGAGGTTGGACGCGATGGACGTGGCGGTGTTGGTGACGACCGCCTCCATTCCGCCGATGTCGTTGGTGATACGCGACTGCACCTCGCCGCTGCGCGTGCGGGTGAAGAAGCCGATCGACTGCCGCTGCAGGTGCGTGAAGACGTCGGTGCGCAGCCGGTGCATGACCAGCTGGCCGACCTTGGTCGACAGCCACGTCTGGACCACGCCGAGCGCCGAGGTCACGGCGGCCACGGCGACCATGCCGAGCACCAGCCAGACGAGCAGCCGGGTGTCGCGGGCGGGCAGCGCGCGGTCGATGACCTCGCGGAGCAGGAACGGCGACGCCATCGACAGCACCGACGACACCACGATGATGAGCACGACGACCGCGAGCCGGCCGCGGTGCGCGGTGAACAGGCGGCCGATGCGGGTCAGGGAGACCCCTTTGGCCTGCTCCTTCTCGGCGGCGCTGACCTTCCGGGGCCCGCGGACGCGGGTGGGGTGGTTTGGCTCCAAGGGGAACGCCTCTCTGTCGGGAACATGGTGAGGTTACCTCACTATGAGGTACCAACACCAACCCCTGCTACCGTGTTCCCGTGGAGGACGAGGGCCTCGCGGAGCTCTTCTGGAGCGTGGCGCGCCGGCTGCGGCACCGCTCGCACGAGTCGCTGCAGCCGCTGGGGATCACGCCGGGGCAGGCGCGCGCCCTGAACATGCTCGCCCGGCACGGCACCATGCGCCCGAGCGAGCTGTCCGAGCACCTGAAGATCGCCCCGCGCTCGACGACCGAGGTGGTCGACGGGCTGGAGGAGCGCGGCCTCGTGGAGCGGCTGCCTGACCCCGCCGATCGCCGGGCGACGCTGGTGGAGCTCACGCCGTCGGGCGGTAGCATCGCGGAGAGCATCCGTGCCGAGCGCGGCGCCGAGGGCGAGCGCTTCTTCGCCGCCCTCCCGCCGCAGGACCGGGCGGAGCTGGCCCGCATACTCGCCGCGCTGCGGGTATCAGAACCATCGTGATCAACGCACGCGAGCACGGCATGGCCGGTGACGGTGTCACCAACGACCAGCCGGCGCTGCAGCGGCTCGTCGACGCCGGCCCGCCCGGCCGGGTGATCTACTGTCCGGCCGGGACGTATTCGATCCGCGACGTCGCCACCGTCTGGCGCACCGGCGTGTCGCTGGTCGGGGACGGCCCGTCGTCGACCCGCTTCGTGCTGTCCAACCCGGGCGCGCCGGGCGTCCCGGTGCCGCTGGCGTTCTGGACCACGCTGCAGCACGGTGCCTCGCCGGAGCGCGCGATCGCGGACGTCACCTTCGCCGGGTTCGAGATCGACGGCTCGCAGGTCACGCTGCCCGCGTACGACGTGCTGGCCAAGGGGCTCGGCCTGCAGTACGTGCTGCGCGGCTCCTTCCGTGACCTCTACATCCACGACACGCCGGCGACCGGCTTCGGCTGCGACTTCCTGCAGGACACGACCGTGGAGCGCGTGGTCGCGGCCGGCTGCGGGCGGCTGGACTCCGGCTGGGAGAAGGGCGGCGCCGGCATTGGCATCGGCGTGGGCGGCTGGGGCGCGGTCGAGCGCCTGACCGTGAGCGAGTGCGTGACGCTGGGCAACGGCACCAACGGCATCTTCGTCGAGCTGCAGGACGCCTCGTGGACCCCGCCGCGCGGCATCCGCGTCCTGGGCTGTCACGCCGAGAACAACAAGTACGGCATCTCCGACTGGGGCGCCGACGGCCTGCTCGTCTCCGGCTGCACGATGATCGGCAACCACACCGCCGGCTTCGACGTCTCCGGGCAGGGCACCACGCACATCGCCGGCCGCTACGGCGTGATCACCGGCTGTGTCGTCGACGACAACCCCGGCGACGGCGTCAGCATTGGCAACACCCCTGGCGGGTACACCGTCAGCGCGACGCGCATCAGCCGCAACGGCGGACACGGCTACCGCCAGCACAACCTGCCCGGCGCGATCCGGATCCCGGCCGCCGACATGGTCCTCGACGGCAACGACATCTGGGACAACGCGGGTGACGGCATCCGCATCGACGGGGCGTTGATCGACCCGTTCCTCGTCAACAACCGCATTCGAGGCAACGGTACGTCCGAGAGCCCGTCCGCCGGCATCGCGATCAACGCCCGGGTCGTCTCGGCGACGATCCGAAACCAGCGGATCTGGGACCGCCACATCCCGCCGACGCAGCGGGTGTCGCTGGCGGTGACCGCGCACGGCGACCTGGCCGATCCCGTGTTCGTCGACCTGGAGCCGGTCGTCGAACCGGACATGTACGCCACTTCGTGACGGACCGGGTTCTTATCCGCTTGACCGGCGTGTGACCCTCGTCGGGTGAGCGAATACCTCCGTCTCAACCGCGCCAACTGGGACGAGCGCGCCCCGGCGCACGCGGCCTCCGCCGGGTACGCGATCGGGCGGTTCGTGGACGATCCGGCGTACCTCAGCGAGGTGGTCCGCTTCGACCGTCCGCGCCTGGGCGACGTGCGCGGGCTGCGGGCCGTGCACCTGCAGTGCCACATCGGCACGGACACGCTGTCGCTGCACCGCCTCGGGGCCCGCGTCACCGGCGTGGACTTCTCACCCGCGTCGCTGGCGCAGGCGCGTGCCCTGGCCGAGCGCACCGGCGCGGACATCGACTACGTCGAGTCGGACGTCTACGCCGCGCCGGACGTGCTCGAGCCGGGCTCGTTCGACCTGGTGTACACCGGCGTCGGCGCGCTGTGCTGGCTGCCCGACATCCGCCGCTGGGCCGCGGTCGTTGCCACCCTGCTGCGCCCCGGCGGCCGCCTGTTCATCCGCGAGGGCCACCCGATGCTGGCGAGCGTCGACGAGACCCGTGGCGGCGGCGTCCTGGAGGTCCAGTTCCCGTACTTCGAGCAGGAGGCACCGCTCGTGTGGGACGACGACACCACGTACGTCGAGACGGAGGTCAAGTTCGTCAACAACGTCACCCACCAGTGGAACCACGGCCTCGGCGAGACCGTCACCGCGCTGCTCGGCGAGGGCCTGGAGCTGACCATGCTGCAGGAGCACGACAGCTGCCCGTGGGACGCGCTGCCCGGCTTCACCGTCGGTGACGAGCACGGCGAGTACCGGTTGGCCCAGGGACCCGAGCGACTGCCGCTTACATACACTCTTCAGGCACGCAAGCGTTCGTACTGAAGAGGAGCCGTCGCCGTGGCCGATGAGCAGGACGTGAACGAGGTCGTGGCAGCGGCCGCCCGGGCCGCGCGGGCCGCCGCCGGTTCGCTCGCGGCGGCGCCGGCCAAGACCATCGACGAGGCCCTGCGCGGCATGGCCCGACGCCTCGCCGCGGCCCCCGGCCCGATCCTCGCCGCCAACGCCGCCGATGTCGCCGCGGCCGAGGCCGGCGGCATGAGCGGCGGCCTGCTGGACCGGCTCCGCCTCGACGAGGCCCGCCTGGCGGCGATGGCCGAGCAGCTGAACATCCTCGCCGACGTCGAACCCGAGCCGGCCCGGCGCACGGTGCGCGAGCTCGGCGGCGGCCTGGTCCTGCAGGAGTGGCGGCGCCCGGTCGGCGTCATCGGCGCCAACTACGAGGCCCGCCCCAACGTCACCGTCGATGTCGCCTCCCAGCTGGTCAAGTCGCAGAACGGCGGCGTGCTGCGCACCGGATCGGCCGCCCTCGCCTCCGCGATCGCGCTCATGGACGAGGTCGTCGCGCCCGCCCTCGCCGAGGCCGGCCTCGACCCGGCCGCCGTCCAGCTCATCCGGGCCCGCGGCCGCGGCTCCGCCGAGGCGCTGGTCGCCCAGCCCGGCCTGATCCCGCTCGTCATCCTGCGCGGCAGCGGCGAGAGCACCCGCAGCCTGGCGGAGAAGGCCGCGCTGCGGGGCGTACGCACCCTCGCCCACGCCGACGGCGGCGGGGTGCTCTACATCGACGCCGCCGCCGACCTCGACAAGGCGTTCGCGCTCATCGCCGCCGGCCTCGACCGCCTCGGGGTGTGCAACCGCCTCAACCTGCTGCTCATCCACCGCGACCGCTTCGACGACCTGGTGCCCCGCGTCACCGAAGCGGTCGCCCCGAGGGTCGCCGTCTCCCTGCCGCCGCACGACCACCCGCTGGGGTACGAGTGGGCCCTCGACTCGGCCCGCGAGGCGACCATCACGATCGCCCCGGCCGGCGGCCCGCTCGACGCCGCCCGCATCGCCAACGACGAGACCTCCGGCCTGGCCGCCGGCATCGTCACCGAGGACGCCGCCGCGGCCCGCGAGTTCCTGTCGGGCTACGCGGGCACCGGCGCCTTCTGGAACGCCACGACCCGACTGCTGGACGGCTTCAAGCTGCTCAACGTCCCGGAGACCGGCATCAACATCGACCGGGTCCCCGGCCCGCGCGGCCCGGTCACGTTCCGCGACCTGTCTCTGCGTCAATACGCGGTCGTCCCCGCCGACCGCCTCGCCGACCTCGACTGAGCCGCCCGAGGCGCCGGCGCGGACGGCGTCAGCCGGCGGCGCGGCGGGCGAACAGCTCGCGTTCGGTCTCGTTGCGTGTGAGCGCCGCGGCGCGGGCGAACTCGGCCCGAGCCTCCGCACCCCGGCCCAGCCGCTCCAGCAGCTCGCCACGGGCCGCCGGCAGGTGCGGGTACGCGGCCAGCTCGCCCCGCGCGATCAGCCCGTCGACGATCTCCAGTCCGGCGGCCGGGCCGTCGGCCATGCCGACGGCCACGGCGCGATTGAGATCGACCACGGCCGACGGGGCCACGTGCGACAGCAATTGGTACAGCGCGGCGATGCGCGCCCAGTCCGTCTCCGCGGGGGTCAGGGCGCGGGCGTGGCAGGCGGCGATCGCGGCCTGCAGCCCGTAGGGGCCGAGCGTGCCCAGCTCCTCGGCGTGGGCCAGGGCGGTCAGCCCGCGGCGGATCAGCAGCCGGTCCCAGCGGCGGCGGTCCTGGTCCAGCAGCAGCACCGGGCGCCCGTCGGCGTCGGTGCGGGCGGCCATCCGCGACGCCTGCAGCTCCATGAGCGCGGTCAGCCCGTGGACCTCGGCCTCGCCGGGCAACAGCCCGGCGAGGACCCGGCCGAGCCGGATGGCGTCGGCGCACAGTTGCGGCCGCGACCAGTCGTCGCCCGCCGCGGCGGAATAGCCTTCATTGAAGATCAGATATATCGTACCGAGAACAGCCGCCAACCGAGCCGGAACCTCCGACGGCGGGGGCAGTTCGAAGCGCACGCCCTCCTTCGCCAGGGTCTTCTTCGCCCTCAGGATGCGCTGCGAGACGGTCGCCTCCGTGGTGAGGAAGGCGCGGGCGATCTCGTCCGTCCGCAGGCCGCCCAGCATCCGCAGGGTCAGCGCCACCTGTGACTCGGTGGTGAGACTCGGGTGACACGCGGTGAAGATCAGTCGCAGCAGGTCGTCGCCGATGTGGTCGTCGAGCGCGTCGACGATGTCCGGCTCGGCCGAGGTCTGCTCGGCCAGCTCCACGTCCCGCCCGACGACCGCGAGCTTGCGCCGGTAGTTCTCCTGCCGCCGCAGGTGGTCGATCGCCCGGTGTTTGGCCGTGGCCATCAGCCACGGACCGGGATCGTCGGGCACGCCGCGGGCCGGCCACTGCTCCAGCGCCACGACGAGCGCGTCCTGCGCCAGCTCCTCGGCCAGCCCGACGTCGCGCACCATCCGCGCGAGCGCGGCGATGATCCGGGCGGATTCGATTCGGTACACGGCCTCGACAACGCGGCGGACGTCGGGCGCGGAATCGGTGGTCGTCACGCCACCGATCCTCGCACCCGCCCGGACCTGGCATTGGCCTACGGCTGCTGGAAGTCCTCCGGGCCCATGACCTTCAGCAGCCGGCACTCGGCCTCCCAGCCCGCCCAGAGGTCGCGGTGCAGCTTCATGAAGCGCGAGGCCCACTCCACCGCCTCCTCCTTGGTCCGGGTCTCGTACACCGCGTAGCTGATCATCTCCTTGGTCTCCGCGAACGGCCCGTCGGTGACGCTCAGCCCGCCGCCGGTGACGGTGATCTTCGCGCCGGCCTGGCTGGGCGCGAGGCCGGCGTTGTCCAGCAGGACGCCGGCCGCGGTGGCCTCCTCGCCCAGCTTGATGATCGCCGCCATCAGCTCGGCCGGCGGCGGGGTCGCGGGCTGGGTGGCCTCGAGCAACATCACGTAGCGCATCTTCGTCTCCTCTGTAGCGGGTATTTCCCGTCCTTCATCCCCTCCTCGAAGGGGCCGGGCCGGATCCGACACGCGGCCGGAACCTTTTCCGCTACGCGCTACGGGTGATGTCCGCGACCTCCGCCGGGGTCAGCTCGATCCCGGCCGCCACGATGTTGTCCTCCAGGTGCCGCACCGAGCCGGTACCCGGGATCGGCAGCATCGCCGGCGAGCGCGCCAGCAACCAGGCCAGCACGATCTGCCGGGGCGTGGCCTCGTACTTCTTGGCGATCGCCTCGATCGCGGCGTTCTCGTCGAGGTTCTGGATCGGCGCCCACGGCAGGAATACGATCCGCTCCTGCTCGCACAGGTCGACGAGCGACTCGGAGCCGCGGTCGTCGACGTTGTACCGGTTCTGGATCGACACGACCGGGGTGATCCGCTGGGCGACCCGCAGCTGCTCCTCGGTGAAGTTCGACACGCCGATGTGACGGATCTTGCCCTGCGCCTTGAGCTCGGCGAGCGTCCCGATCGACTCCTCGATGGGCACGGCCGGGTCGGGGCGGTGGAACTGGTACAGCGGGATCGAGTCCAGCCGCAGCTTGCGCAGGCTGCCCTCGAGCGCCTCGGTCAGGTGCGCTGGCCGCCCGTCCGCCTCCCAGCGGTTGGGCCCAGGGCGCACCAGCCCGCCCTTGGTGGCGATGACCAGATCCTCCGGGTAGGGGTGCAGGGCCTCGGCGATCAGCTGCTCGCTGACGTCGGGCCCGTACGAGTCGGCGGTGTCGATGAAGTTCACGCCCAGCTCGACGGCGCGGCGCAGGACCCGGACGGCTTCGTCGCGGTCGCGCGGCTCGCCCCAGATTCCCTCGCCGGTGACGCGCATCGCGCCGAAGCCGAGCCGGTTGACGGTCAGGTCGCCGCCGACGTCGATGGTTCCGGCGTTCCGCGCGCTGCTCTGCTCTGACATGCGTCAGGTCTCCTTCGGAGTCGAGAGTGCTCCCGCCCCCGAATCTATCCACGCGTCCGGCCCCGCGGCACGCGGAGCGATCCGGCGGATGCGCTGCATCCGGCGCGTCGCCTGCTTCACATGCCCGGGTAATCGGTCGGCCCGGTGAGATTCTGCGGTACTTCGCCTATGGATTACCGCAGATCGGCCTGGGTATGGTGACGCGCGATCGGCCCCGACCACCGCACCGCCGAGCACTGGGAGTGAGCAGCATGACCGCGCTTGACCCGACCGGAATCGACCCGAACAGCCCCGAGGCCCGGGCCCGCGAGGCGGCGCGCCGCGAGGCGGAGCGGCAGCAGAGCCTGGAGCACCAGCTGGCCCGCGGCGGCCATGTGGACGAGGGCCCCGTCGACTCGACGGGCCGCAGCATCCGCGACCCGCGCCGAGGCACCCAGCTCGACGAGGACATCTGACTGCTGCTCGCGCCGCTCGCTGTGCTGCCGTTCCCGGTGGCCCTGGCGGTGCTCAGCGCCGGGTCGGTGGCCGGCACCGCCGCGCTGCTGTGGATGCGCTTCCGCCGCGCGCTGCCCGGGCCGACCGGCCGGGTGCTCGTCGGGCTCGATCTGCTGGTTCTGCGCAGCGGCGCGCTCGTCGGGGTGGCGACCGCGGCGAAGCTGACGCCGGCGCTGTTCATCGCCTAACTGATCATCGCCCGCCGCTACCGGAAGGCCGCCGTCGCCGCCGGGGCCGGGCTGGCCGCCACGGGCCTGGCGTGGCTCGTCGCTTCGGAGGCCGTGGCCGCTGCTCGCGCTCGCTGGCGTGCTCTTCTGGATCACCCGGGTCCAGTTGTCGGTCCGGTCGTCCGTTGACATCTCCCCCCAGCTGAAGCAGGGGGATTCAACCCTCGCGGGTTGAGTTTTCTGCTTCACCGACAACAGCCGACCCGGACTACCGGCGAGGGACGGTGTACCGCCCATCGGTCTTACATCGTCTCCACAGACGTCACTTCCCGCCAGCCCGACGGTAGGCCCGACCGGCTTGGTTATCACCGTCCGGGCAGCACGCTGCTAGCACATATGCCCGCTTGCGCACCACGGACGGTCGACGCCGGATTCGCCTTGGCGGCGAATCGCGGAGGTATCCGATGACTGGACCGGCCTGGCGCTCGCCGGGGTCACGATGTGCCTGATCAGCTCGTTCGCCCGGGTGTACCACCGGGTGTGGGAGCTGCCCGCCGTGCTGGCGCTCCGGCCGGTGTGGCTGGTCCCGGCGCTGAGCCTGCCGACACTGGTCGGCGTCCTGCTACTGGCCGCGCCGCGCGGGCCGTCTCCGCCCCGCCCCGCCGGCGAGGGCCGCGTGACATCGGACGTTTATCGGCCGGGCCGCTCCTGTCAAGCCCTTGTGTCCGGACGCGCCGGG
This sequence comes from Dactylosporangium sp. NPDC000555, assembly GCF_040300025.1. Lineage (NCBI taxonomy): Bacteria > Bacillati > Actinomycetota > Actinomycetes > Micromonosporales > Micromonosporaceae > Dactylosporangium > Dactylosporangium sp. NPDC000555. The sequence goes on from NZ_JBEPDB010000002.1 coordinate 213,434, forward strand.
CTGATAGACAGCAATCCTCCGATGTATTTGGGAGTGCTTCGTGAACGGTGAGTTCGACGCTCTCGCCGCTGTCGTGACCGGCGGCGCCTCCGGGATCGGGCTGGCCACGGCCCGGCACCTCGCCGCCCGCGGCGCCCGGGTGGCCAGCCTGGACCTGCGCGCCGACGACCTGCCCGAGGGCATCGCCGGGTTCGTCGCCGACGTCACCGACGACGCCGCCGTGCGCGCGGGCGTGTCGGCCGCGGCCGAGCGCCTCGGCGGGATCGACATCCTCGTCAACAATGCCGGGATCGGCGCCATCGGCACGGTCGAGTCGAACCCCGACGACGAGTGGCACCGCGTCTTCGACGTCAACGTCGTCGGCCTGGTCCGGGTCACCCGCGCCGCGCTGCCGCACCTGCGCCGCTCGGCCCATCCCGCGATCGTCAACACCAGCTCCATCGCGGCCCACGCCGGCCTGCCCGACCGGGCCCTCTACAGCGCCACCAAGGGCGCCGTGCAGGCGTTGACGGCGGCGATGGCGGCCGATTACGTACGGGAGGGCATCCGGGTCTGCTGCGTCAACCCCGGCACCGCCGACACGCCGTGGGTGCGCCGGCTGCTCGACCAGGCCGAGGACCCGCAGGCCGAGCTGAGCGCGCTCAACGCCCGGCAGCCGACCGGGCGGCTGGTCAGTGCCGAGGAGGTCGCGCACGCCATCGCCTACCTGGCCAGCCCGCTGGCCGGCGCGACGACGGGCACCGTGCTGTCCGTCGACGGCGGCATGCACGGCCTGCGCCTGCGGGCCCGGCCGTGAGGCTCGGGCTGGGCTGCGCCCAGCTCGGCAACCTCTACCGCGAGCGCACCGACGACGACGCCCGCGCGATCGTCGACGCCGCCTGGGACGCCGGGATCCGGTACTTCGACACCGCCCCGCACTACGGCATCGGCCTGTCCGAGCGTCGCCTGGGTGCCGCGCTGCGCGACCGGCCGCGCGCGCAGTACACCATCAGCACCAAGGTCGGCCGGCTGCTCGAGCCCACCGGCGAGGGCGGCGACGACCTCGCCGACGGGTTCGCCGTGCCCCGCACCCACCGGCGGGTCTGGGACTTCACCCGCGACGGGGTGCGCCGTTCGATCGAGGACAGCCTGGCCCGGCTCGGCCTCGACCGGGTCGACATCGCGCTGCTGCACGACCCCGAGCACCACCCCGAGGAGGCGCTACGGCAGGGCTTCCCGGCCCTGGCCGAGCTGCGCGCCGAGGGTGTCGTGCGCGCCATCGGGGCCGGCTCCAAGGACGCGGCCGTGCTCACCCGGGTCGTCGCCGAGTGCACGCCCGACGTCGTGATGGTCGCCGGGCGGTTCACGCTGCTCGAACAGCCCGCCGCCGAGCGACTCCTGCCGGCGTGCGCCGCGGCCGGCGTCGGCGTGCTCGCCGCCGGGGTGTTCAACAGCGGGCTGCTCGCCGAGGACCGGCCGTGGGACGGGCTGCCGTACGAGTACGGCGCCGCCCCAGCGGACCTCCTGCGCCGGGCCACCGAGATCGCCGGCGTCTGCGCCGAGCACGGCACCACGCTGCCGGCCGCCGCCATCGCCTTCCCCGGCCGTGACCCGGCCATCACCACGGTCGTCCTCGGCGCCGACTCGGCCGAGCAGGTGCGCCGCAACGCCGCCCTGTTCGACGCGCCGCCGCCGGACTCCCTGTGGCCGGCGTTGACCGGTCGGGGGCTGCTGTGATCGTCGACGCGCACCACCACCTGTGGCACCTGGGCGGCGGCTACGACTGGCTCGACGCGCCGGAGCTCGCCCCGATCCGGCGTACCTTCGGCCCCGGCGACCTGCGGGCGGAGCTCGCCGCCGCCGGCGTGACCCACACCGTGCTCGTCGAGGGCGGACGCTGCGACGCCGACGAGGCGGCGCTGCTGCTCGGCCACGCGCGCGAAACCCCCGAGATCGCCGGCGTCGTCGCCTGGGACGATCCGGCGGCACCGGTGTTCCCGGCGTACCGGGACCTGCCCGGCGCCGAGCACCTCGTCGGGCTGCGCGCCCAGGTGCAGGCCGAGGACACCGGATACCTCGACCGCGCCGACGTGCGCGCCGGCCTGCGCCGCATCGGTGCCGCCGGGCTCGTCTTCGACCTCGTCATCCGCGCCGACCAGCTGCCCGCCGCCGCGCGGGTCGCCGCCGCCCTGCCCGACGTCCGGTTCGTCCTGGACCACCTGGGCAAGCCCCGCATCCGCGCCGGCGGCCTCGCACCCTGGCGCGCCGCGCTCGCCGGCCTCGCCGCCCTGCCCAACGTCGCGGCGAAGCTGTCCGGCCTCGTCACGGAGGCCGACTGGGAGCATTGGAAACCCCAGGACCTGCAGCCGTACGCCGAACAGGCCCTTGAGCTGTTCGGGCCGGCCCGGCTGATGTTCGGCTCGGACTGGCCGGTCTGCCGCCTGGCCGCGCCCTACGGGCGGGTCCTGGCCGTCGCCGACGAGCTGATCACCCCGCTCACCAGTCCCGCGGAGCGGGCACAGGTGTTCGGCGGCACAGCCGCCGAGGTCTACCGTCTGGGCGTCGGCGGCGCGGGCGTAGAGTCGCCGCGGAGGGACCCATGGCACTGACCGACGAGGCAATCGACAAGATCAAGGGCATGATCACCTCGGGCGAACTCGGCCCGGGGGACCGGCTGCCCAAGGAGGCCGACCTGGCCGAGCGCCTCGGCCTGTCGCGCAACTCGCTGCGCGAGGCGGTCAAGGCCCTGTCGATGATCCGCGTCCTGGACGTCAGGCAGGGCGACGGCACGTATGTCACCAGCCTCGAGCCCAACCTGCTGCTCGACGCGCTGAGCTTCGTGGTCGACTTCCACCGCGACGACACCGTCCTGCAGTTCCTCGAGGTGCGCCGCATCCTGGAGCCCGCGGCGACCGCCCTGGCCACCGAGCGGATGAGCGAAGAGGACGTGGCGAAGCTGCAGACGGTGCTCGACGACCTCGGCGCCGACCCGACGATCGAGGCCCTCGTCGCCAACGACCTGGAGTTCCACCGCCTGATCGCGGCCGGAGCCGGCAACACGGTGCTGTGCTCGCTCATCGAGGGCCTGTCCGGCCCGACCACCCGTGCCCGCATCTGGCGCGGCCTGACCCAGGAGGGCGCCGCGGCCCGCACGCGCGAGCAGCACCAGGCGATCGTCGACGCGATCGCCACCCGCCAGCCGGACCTGGCCCGAGCCTGGGCCTCGATCCACGTGGCCGGCGTCGAGGAGTGGCTGCGCCGGGCCCTGTAGCCGTGTTGGCTGCGCCTCCGGCGCGGCGGGGGGGTTCCCACCCCGCACCCCCCATGGCCGCAGCGCGGCCACTGGCCGCGCTGCGCTGCCAGATCACCATGTGCCCGGCGGACAACAGTGCTCTGCACCGAAGCTGGACGAAACCACCGCCTCATCCTGCCGGCGGGCCCACGTCACGTCCGCCGCGCTTACCCCAACCGCCGCGCCTGCCGCCGGAACTGGAGCAGACTAAGACGGCGCTGTCGCGGGTCCTGCGCGGCCTGAAACGCCCACGCCACGGTGATGCACGTGCAGGCGGCAACCCGCGAAGCCGCCCTGCACCTGTCGATCCGCGACGGCGGCGTCGGAGGCGCCGACCCCAACCGGGACCGTGTCGAGGCACCCGGCGGACGCTTCAGCGTCGCGAACCCCACTGATCACCGCGAATCACGCGGGCTAAGACGCGCAGTCAAGCGCACGTGCAACATATAGGCCGTCGTTCAGGTAAGCCAGAAAGGCATCGATGGTTCCGTCATTGAGCGCCTGTTGCGCGGCCGCCGTCACGTTGGCGCCAGCGCCCGGCATCGTTTGGTTCACCGCGATCCGCAGATCTATTGACCAGACCCTCTGCAGGTTCGTCTGGAGGAACGCTCGGAGATCATCCGCGGTGCCGTCCAGCCGTGCCTGCAGTTTGCCAGGCAAACTGGTCAACGAGTTGGCCCTTGCCGCGGCCAGAATCTGGTTGGCCAGCACCCGCACAGCGGTATCGGAGGCGGTATTCAGGTCGATGGTGACAAGGTCGCGGATATCCGTGTACACCTTGCGCTCGACCGTTTGGCAGGTCTCGTCCAGCCCAGGCGATCCCGGGATGGACGTCGTCGGCGTGGCGTACGCGCTCGCAGCGGGAACCAGGAACGCAAGACCGGCGGTGAAGCCGATCAGCGTCCTTCGGATGGTCCTGCTCATCTTGCAGCCCCCTTTTGTCGTATTTGGCGGGCCGAACGCCGCCGCGCCTCACCGTAGGCTGGGGCCCGCGCGGTAACGAGGACACTGAGCAGGACATTGACCGGACATTCCCGCAGAAGGGCAGGTAGGCTCGCCGCATAGATGTAGATCGTTCACACGGGGGTACGGTCGCTTGTCTGTTGATGATGGGCGGACGTTTGGGTCTCGTTTGCGGGCTGCCCGGCGGGGTGTCCCGATGAGCCAGGAGGAGCTGGCCGAGCGCACGGGCCTCAACGTCCGCACGATACGCCGTCTGGAAGCCGATGTATCAGCTAGACCGCGTCCGCACACCGTCCGATTGCTGGTCGAAGCACTGGGCGTGACCCCAACCGATCTAGGCGCTTTCGTCGCGGGCGCCGGCGCAGAGATCCAGGTCGGGCTGGACCGGGATGGTCAGCGCGCTGTCGCCCTCGACTGGTACGCGCAGGCGCGCAGGCGCTTTGTCGCCGAATTCGGCAACGAACCGGGACCGGCACTACAGCAGCCACACCTACAGTTGCTACGCAATGACCGGAGCCCGGCACCCGCACCGCCGTCGGTGCAGTCACCACCGGCCGGCGCCCACTCGGCCGGTGGCCGGGTGGCGCCTGCCCAGTTGCCTGCCGGTGCCGCCGGGTTTGCCGGACGCCGGGATGAGCTCGACCAGCTCGACAAGCGTCTGGAAGCCGGCGGGGCGACCCCCACGGTCGTCATCTGGGCGGTGTCCGGCATGGCGGGGATCGGCAAGACGACGCTCGCCGTGCACTGGGCCCACCAGGTCCGTGACTGGTTCCCGGACGGGCAGTTGTACGTCAACCTGCGCGGGTTCGATCCGGCCGGCACGGCCGCGACACCCGCAGAGGTGGTGCGGTCGTTCCTCGACGCGCTGGACGTGCCGGCGCAGCGGGTGCCGGCGGGCCTGGACGCGCAGGCCGCGCTGTACCGCAGCCTGCTGGCCGAGCGGCGGATGCTGGTGCTGCTGGACAACGCCCGGGACGCCGAGCAGGTCCGCCCGTTGCTGCCCGGCACGCCCGGCTGCCTGGTCCTGGTCACCAGTCGCAATCAGCTCACCGGGCTGATAGCGGGCGCTGGTGCGCTGCCCCTGCCGCTGGACCTGCTCGACGCCGACGAGGCGCGCGACCTGCTCGCCCGGCGCGTGGGTGCGGACCGCACCACGGCCGAGCCGGCCGCGGTTGACGAGATCATCGAAGGGTGCGTGCGGCTCCCGCTCGCCCTGGCGATCGTCGCCGCCCGCGCCGCCACCCAACCAGGGCTGCCGCTCTCCGCGCTTGCGGCCGAACTATGCCACCGGCACGGCCGGCTCGACACGCTGACCACCGGCGATCCGGGTACCGATGTGCGCTCGGTGTTCTCTTGGTCCTATCAGCAGCTGTCCCAGCAGACTGCCCGGCTGTTCCGGCTGCTGGGCGTGCATCCCGGCCCGGATCTGAGCGTGTCGGCCGCGGCGAGCCTCGCCGGGATCTCACCGGTGCGGGTACGGCCGATGCTGGCCGAACTCGTCCGCGCCCACTTGGTCACCGAGCGGGTGCCCGGCCGGTATGCCCTGCACGACCTGCTACGGGCTTACGCCGGCGAACTGGCCGCGTTCGACGAACCGCAGGCCGACCGGCAGGCGGCGGTACGGCGGCTGCTTGACCATTACCTGCGCTGCGCCCACCGGGCGGATGTAGTCCTCTACCCGACCCGGGACGTGATCGAGCCGATCCCGCCGGTGGCCGGCGTCACGGTGGACGACGTCGGGTCTGTGGGGGCGGCCACGGACTGGTTCACCGTCGAGTACCAGGTGCTCATGGCCGCGGTTGCGCTCGCCGTGGACGCCGGCCTGGATCGGCACGCATGGCAGCTACGGCCGGCACGCCGACGCCGTCGCCGCCTACCAGCAGGCGCTCGCGCGGTATCGGGACCTCGGCGCCCAGTACAACGAGGCCGACACGCTGGTACGCCTCGGCGACACCCACCAGGCCAGCGGAGACACCGGCGCGGCCCGGGACCGCTGGCGGGACGCTCTGGCGATCCTCACCGACCTCGACCACCCGAACGCCGAGCAGGTCCAGGGCCGACTCCGTGACAGCGACGACAACGGGTTCGACGTGCCGAGTCCGGCGGCCTGCCGGTGACTGCTCTGGTCGTGATGCCGGTAGGACTTCCCACTGGCGCGGCCCGGCCGCGGCTGGTCTGATTGCAGTTCACCTCACGAGTGGAAGAGGGACTGGTGAATCCGGACATCGACTGACACCAGCGCACGGGGCCGGTCGCGCGGGGCGGCCTCGACTGCCGTGAGCTTCGTGCGACCTTGCTTCAGCTTGCTCGCCGTCCGGCGCTTGCCCGGCTCCCGTACGGCGTCCTTGCCCTGAAGGCAGCGCTGGCACGTCCGCTATCCCGCACCGTCAGCGTGTCCAGCCGCGCAGCGGGTAGGCAGCCGGCGCAGCGCCGAGAAGCTGATCTCCCGCCTCGGGCTCCGCTCCGGATGTGTGCAGCGCCAGTAGCCCGGCCGCATCGACGTGGGCGGCCGCGGCGAGCAGCCATGAGACGCCGCCGGGGCAATCGATCTGTATCTGGCAAGGTCCTTTACAAACGGCATGATCATCTATTGATTCTTGTCTGGATCAAGTCCAAACTGGCCTCACGGCGCCGGCGCTCCGGACCATACCCAACATCTCTGGCGAGCCTCCTGCTTCGCCGTCCCTCGGCTGAACGGTACGCAACATGCTGTGCGTTCCGCGGAGTCGGGCACGCCACACGCGAGGCTTCGAGCCGCGTGGGAGGAACCATGCCGCGTTCATCCGCCCCAGTCCACCCGAGTCGCCGCCCCCTCCGGCGACGACTCCGAAACGCGCTGCACACGATCGTCGTCGGCGCCACCATGACCAGCCTGCTGGTCATGGGCGCGCATCCAGCCCAGGGCGCCGTCTCCTTCGACGTGGAGAGCCTCGACGGCAGCCGCAACAACCTCGCCCGGCCGGCCCAGGGCCAGGCGGGCACGGCCTACTCCAGGGTGGCCGCCGCGCGGTACGCCGACGGCCGCGGCCAGCCCGTGGCCGGACCGAACAGCCGCCAGGTCAGCAACCGCATCTTCAACGACGTGCACCAGAACATCTTCTCCGAGCACCGGGTGACCCAGTGGAGCTGGACCTGGGGCCAGTTCCTCGACCACACCTTCGGGCTCGCCGCCGGGGGTACCGAGGCCGCGAACATTCCGTTCAACGCCAACGACCCGCTGGAAACCTTCTCCAACACGCTGGGCGTCATCCCGTTCACCCGGGACCTCAGCGCGCCGGGCACCGGCGTCACCAACCCCCGCCAGCAGGTCAACACCGTCAGCTCGTACATCGACGCGTGGGCCGTGTACGGCGGCACGCCGCAGCGTCTGGAGTGGATGCGGGACGGGCCGTACGACAACAACATGGCCAACAACGCCGCGACCCTGATGCTGCCGGGCAGCTACCTGCCCCGCCGCACGGCCCGAGGCAACCCGGCCGCCGCCCCGGCGATGAACGTCGACGGCCGGCTCGCGGCGAACCCCAACAACGCCGCGGTCGCGGGCGACGTGCGAGCCAACGAGAACGTCGCGCTGACCGCGACCCACACGCTCTTCGCCAGGGAGCACAACCGGATCGTGTCCATGCTGCCGAGCTCGCTCAGCGCCGAGGACCGGTTCCAGATCGCCCGGCGGATCGTGATCGCCGAGCAGCAGTACATCACCTACAACGAGTTCCTGCCGGCGATGGGCGTCAGCCTGCCGCGGTACACCGGCTACAACGCCAACGTGGACACCACGTTGAGCAACGAGTTCGCCGTCGTCGGATACCGCGCGCACAGCCAGATCCACGGCGAGTTCACGGCGGAGACGCAGGCGTCGCGCTACACGGCGGCCCAGCTGGCTGCCTTCCGGGCGCAGGGCCTGGACGTCCAGGTCGACGGCGCGGACGTGGCGATCGGCATCCCGCTCAACGTCGCGTTCTTCAACCCGGACCTGCTGCCCGCGATCGGCCTCGGGCCGTTCCTGACCAGCCTGAGCGAGTCGCAGTACAACAACGACGAGATGATCGACAACCAGCTGCGCAGTGTGCTGTTCCAGGTGCCCGTCTCGGCCAACCCGACCTGCCTGGACGGCCCGACGTTGCCCGCCTGTTTCACCGGCGTGCTCGACCTCGGCGCGATCGACATCGAGCGCGGCCGCGACCACGGTATGCCCAGCTACAACCAGCTCCGGCAGGCGTACGGGCTCGCACCCAAGACCTCGTTCACGGCCATCACCGGCGAGGCCACCGACGCGTTCCCGGCCGGCTCCGGCGCCGACAACCCCAACAGTCTCGACTTCCTGCGCACCGCCGACATCAACGGCACCGCGACGGTCGTCGGCGCCGCGGACGGCTCGACCTCCGGCGTCCGCCGCAGCACCACCGCCGCGCGGTTGCGCGCGGTGTACGGCAATGTCAACAACGTCGACGCCTTCACCGGCATGATCGCCGAGCGGCACGTGCCCGGCAGCGAGTTCGGCGAGCTGCAGCGCGCGATCTGGACGAGGCAGTTCCTCGCGCTGCGCGACGGCGACCGGTTCTTCTACGGCAACGACATGGGGCTGACGACGATCGCCGCGCAGTACGGGATCGACTTCCACACGACGCTGGCCCAGGTCATCTCCCGCAACACCGACACACCGGCCGCCGACATCAACCCCAACGTGTTCCTCGTCTCCGACGACGACCTGCCGGCCGCGACCTGCAGGGTCGACTACCGGGTGGTCACGACCTGGCCCGGGTTCTTCCAGGTCGACATCAGCCTGACCAACCAGTCCGGCGTCGCGTTCAACGGCTGGAACCTGCAGTGGCAGTTCGCCAACGGCCAGACCTTCTCCCAGGGCTGGAACGGCACGTTCAGCCAGAACGGGGTGACGGCGAGCATCGCCAACGCGAGTTGGAACGGCGTGCTCGCCGCCGGAGCGACGCTGACGGGGGTGGGCTTCAACGGCACCTGGGACAATGTCACGGGTGCGCTGCCGGTGAACTTCACCGTCAACGGCAAGCGCTGCGCGCTCGGCTAGCACCCCGGCGCCGCGGGGATGCCCCGGCCGCGAGGTTGGGGCATCCTGACGGTCCGCGTACAGCATGTGCGATGCAACCATGGGAGTGGGCCGGTGTCCTCAGTGGACCGTGTGGGATGGGCAGACGTGGCGGGCGAGCTGGCCGAGGCGCTGGAGCGGCTGCGGGCCGAGGACGCGGTCTCCTTGACAGTCGGCGACGCCTTTGTGCAGTTCATCCGGTTCGGCCGCGGCCGCGTGGTGGACGGCCCGGCCGTGTTCGTACTCACGACCGCCGGCCGGCCGGGCTCGCCGGCGGCGGAGGGCCTGGCCGCGCTGGGGTGGGCCCGGTGGGACGACGATGCGACCGTGGGCCAGCCGGAGGTGCCCGCACCGGTGGCGCCGGCCACGGCCAGGCGGCTGGCCGAGGTGATCGTGCGGACGCTGCGCGACGTGCACGGGGCGGCCGATCCGGCCGAGGTGACGTTCAGCTCGTTCAACAACAACGGGCTGCGGGCCCCGCGGCTGCGGACCGTCGCGGCGCAGCCGCAGCAGGAGGCGGAGAACCCGGACCCGGCGACGCTGCTGCCGGAGCCCTCACCCACATGGCAGCGGTGGTGCGCCATCCTCGCCGACGGGCTCGGCGACTGGTCGCGGGCGGCGCTGGACCGGCTGGTCGCGGCCCGGGGCTGGCAGGCGGCGCAGCGCCACGGGTCGGCCGGGTTCAGCACCGACACCGGTGCGTGGATCGGCGTCGGGGACTGGGACGCGGGCGAGCGCGGGCACGGTGAGATCAGCTCGTTGTCGGTGTCCCAGCCGGTCGAGGCGGCCGATGCCGCGCGGGCGTTCCGGCGGGCGCTGGCCGGGGCGGTGGCCGTCCTGGGCCACCCGCCGCTCGTCGGCGACGAGGGCCGGGTCCCGTTCGCGCGCTGGCGCGGCGATCGCACCACGCTGACGCTCGCCGCCGCCCACGGCAGGACGCTCCGGCTGCTGGTCGAGCCGACCGGGCCCCGGGAGAACGTCATCCATCACTACCAGAAGTGGATGATTACCCCGGACGACCGGAGCCCGGCCGAGTTGTGGACCACCCAACCGGACGTGGAGGCGCCGCAGGCCAGAGCCCTGGACGGCATGATGTTCTACCCGCACTCGACGTCGAGCACCATCGACGGGACGCTCGACGAGCTGCGGTCGCTGTTCGGCTCGTGGTGCGAGGCGCTGCCGCTGCTGCACCCATACGCCAGCAGCGCCCGCTGGCAGCTGCGCCGCCCGGACTGGACCATGGTCGCCGAGGGCGGGTTCACGCATCTGCGGGTGACCGCGCGGTTCGGCTGGTCCGACGAGTTCGGCGAGCCGCTGGCCGCGGCCCCGGGCGCCGACACCGTCGCCGACCTCGTCGGGCGGGTCGGCAACGCGCTGGCCCTGGCCGGCATCACCACACCCGAGCAGCTGCGCGGCGCCGCCTGGTCCGACACCCCGGCCGAGCGGCTCGACGCGATCCGGCTCACCCTGCGGTCGTAGGGGCGTGTCGAACCGGGGCTGTCGTCCTCTCCGCGTCGCCGGTATCTCAGGTCCGGTCGTCGGGACGGCCCTTGGCGATGCGGCGCAGGTAGTGGTCGACCTCCCGGCGGCTGTACCCACGGAGGACCACCCGGAAGCTGACCGCCTGGGCTTCGGCCTGAGCCCTGGCTTTTCGGCTCGGCTCGTCCGACGCGATGTCGTCATTGGCCGTCTGGACGAATTTGTCGACCTCGGCCCGATCGTAGCCATGGAACTCGGTCGTGAACTGCGTCATACCTGCAAGTGTGCGCCTTCCCGAGCAGGACGCGCTCACCCTGCTCGATCGGCTCCGACGGCCCGGGTGCGTGGACCGGCAAAGAACTGCGACCCGTGGCGTTCATCTATGTCAGCCGGATCGACTTTCATCTTCGGCCCTACCCCGACCAGGACCGACTGACGTCACTGCGCGCCCAACGTGACGAGTACTGGTCCCGCAAGCGGGGGCTATCCCGCATGAACGACACCGAGGTCCAGCAGATCCTGGAGGAGTACGGGCCAATCGCCCGACGTCTGCTCGGCAAACAATGACCAACGGTTCGCACGATGACCGGCCGCCTGAGATCACTGAATCGCTGGACGGGCGGCGGGCGGCGGCGGTAGCGGTCCGTCGACCGAGGTCCGGCCTGAGGGGGTGAGCACCGTGAACGTTGTAGCGATGTGGGTGCTCCCCATTCCCGTCACGGTCGGGCGAATGCAGTAGGTGCCGCCCGGGAGCGTCCCTTTGGGATCTCCCGAAAGGTGACACCGATGGACACACTCGTCATCACGCGCGTCGCCGAGCGGCAGTGGCATGCCCTCGACGACGACCTCGTGGTCGGCCGGGGCGACGCCTCGCCCCGCCCGGACGGCCGCCTCTTCCTCAGCATCGACGCCTGGCACGACGACGTCTTCGCCAGCCTCGCCGAGGCCATGCTCGCGGAGATCCTGGCGGCCACCCACGCCCGCGGCGTCGAGACGGTCGCCGCAGACGTGCACGAGGCCAACACCGCGGCCATCGCCCTCTTCGAGACCGCCGGCGCGCGCCGCACCGGCAGCAACCTCGAGCTGGTGATCCACTGATGCCCAAGGCAACTGACGTGTTTTCGTTCGGCATCAAGACCAGCCAGATGGGACTCACGTACGCGGAGATCCTCGACACCTGGCGGGCGGCGGACGCCGCGCCGGCCTTCTCGCACGCCTGGCTGTGGGACCACATGGTGCCGCTGCGCGGGCCGGTCGAGGGCGCGGCGTTGGAGGCGTGGACGCTGCTCGCCGCATTAGCGGCGCAGACTTCCCGCGCACCTTCCGCAGCGCCGGCCGCCCATCAGGATCGTGATCGCCATCCGGTCGGCGGCCTGACAGGTTTGTGGTTCAGCAGGCCCCGCCAGCCCCGCAAAACGTCGATGCCCTGGTTGATCCGGCGAAGGGTGGCAACGCGCGACGCTGGGGTGGCCTCGGTAAGCGCCAACACCGGCAGCAGCTTGGCGGCCCTTGAGTCACTGTCATCCCGACGCGCCGGTGCGCGGTTGGACGAACGCCCGGCCTGAGCGGACGCGCCGCGGGGGTGGCACTTCAGCTGCGGGTGGCGCCGATACCCATCAGGACCGCGATGCCGAGGGCGCTGCGGGCGGAGTACGGCTGGCGCCACAGTCCGCCGTGGGCCGCGGCGTAGGCCTCGTCCTGCCACGGGTGCTCGTGTACCGGACGGTCGGCGTTGAGATCGTGGACGAGCAGCGCGGCCATGAGCGTGTTGCTGGTCCCCGGCTCGAAGACCTCGATGCCGAATCGGTGGGCGCCGGCGAACGCGGCGGCGAGGAGGCGGTTCTTCACCACGCTGCGGGTGCGGGTGGCCGGTGCGACAGCGAATGACACCGGCATGCCCGCGGCTCGTGCCTCGGCCGCCCGCCAGCGCTGCAGCCGCTTCCCGAGAGCGTAGTTCGGGCCCTGCTGCGGTACCAGACTGTCGTTGATCCCCGGATAGAGGCCGGGCGGGTAGTTGCGGGTGAGCAGCCGGCCGGCGCTGAGCACCCGCAGCGGCCGCCGGAACCGCCCGATGCCGGTCGCCGCCGCGTAGCGCCTATTCGCCTCGCCGACGGCGTCGTCGGGCACGACGAACACGTCGGTCGGTGTGGCCAGGAACGCGAGCCCGAGGTCGGGCCGGCGCTCCCGCAGGCGGACGGTGAGCGCGTCGACGGCCATTGCGACCCGGACGTTGAGTGCCCCGTCGGCGTAGACGTAGTTGCCGAGCACGAGCCGACCGTCGAAGCCCTCGATCCACTCGGTGACCCGGCCGAGATCGTGCAGCAGGTCGGCGCCCCGTTCCTCGCCGGCCGCCGGCAGGTGGAGTCGGCCCGCGTGCCGCTCGGCCAGGGCGGTCAGCCGCTGCCAGATCGCCGGCCGGGGCAGGTCGACGGCGACCACGTCGGCGCCCCAGCGCAGCAGCGCCCACAGCGGGCCCATCTCCGCGCCGGCGCCGAGGACGACGACGTGCCGCCCTGGCAGGGACAGCCAGCCGGGGTTCGCGGCAACGGTCCTGACCATGTCGGCGCAGGAGCGCTCCATCGCACCGGCGGCGACCCAGTGCCCGAGCTGGCGGTCGAGCTCCTCGCCGGCGAGGTGGCGGCCACGGTACGGAACGATAAGCTCACGCTCCGGCTCCCCCCGCCCCGTTACGGTCACCGTCGCCAGCGGCGGACCACCAGGCGTGAACGCGGCGTCGAGGGGTTCCTCGCCACCGTCCGATTTTCCCCGGTACCGCATGCGCTCGTGCAGCGACGCGAGCCCGTCGCGGGCGATCCTCAGCGCCGCGTCGCGGGACGGCAGCCCCGCCTCGACAAGCCGCCGGAAGTGCACCAGATAGTCGTGGCGCCAGTCGGTCGACGCCTCGGCACCCCGGGCCCCGACCGGATCGACACCGCGCAGCGCGTCGGCCACCACCCCGCGCCCCAGCGCCGAGGTGCTGGGCCTGCCATCGACGCTCGGGACGACCACACCGGTCGGGTACACATTCGGCACGTCGGCCAGTCTGCCAGCCGACTGTCCGCCGGGCTCGTCGACCGGGATGATGCCTCGGTCCTCAACTCCGTGACCGCTCGAAGGGCGCCGCCTTCAGTGACCAGTCGCTCGGCTCGTTCAACCAGGACATGTAACTGCGCCTCGGCCCACGCGCAGACCCTCCGTCGCCCGCGCCGCGGTCACTGTCCGGGCGGGCCCAGGTCTCACCGCACGTCGATAGTGCCGGTGATCGTGTCGCAGACGCTATCGATGGTAGTGTCGGCGGCATGACCATGAGTATCTCGATCACACTCGACGACGAACTCGGTGCGGCGCTGAACGCGGCTGCGGCTGGCGGGAACCGGTCGTCGGTGGTGGCTGAGGCTATTCGTGAGTACCTGGACCGCAAGGCTGTGGCCGCCGCGGCAGTCTGGCATGCGTCCCTCAAAGGCGAGGACGCTGCTGCGTTCGCTGAGTTCAACGCGGCGTGGTAGTCCGGACCGCGCCACTGTCCCGAGGCGACGTTGTCGACTACGCCCTCGGCAGCAGGCGGATTCGTGTGCTCGTTGTCAGCGCCAATGTGTATTCGGAGGCGTATCCGGTTGTGGTGCTGATCCACGACCGAGCCGATGGTGATGTGCCTGGCATTCTGCTGCCCTTGCCGGCGGACCTTGCCGGAGGCGGCACCATCGACCTGTCGCGCATCCGTTTCGGGGACCCAGCCGCGTTCGGTCACCGCCACGGTCGGATTTCAGCCACCCTGGTGAGCCAGGTCGACCGTGGGCTTCGCCGGCTGCTTGCGCTGTAGCGACCAACCGCGATGGCACCGCAACACGACCGGTGGGCATCGCCGTCGTTGTCGCGGCCCACATTCGAGTTCGACCGGGGCGACGCGGAGGGCGAGGTCCTTTCCGGGCCGGGCTCGGTGAAGCGGACGACCTGGCTGCCGGTGGTTGGGCTGAGTACAGTACGGCTCGCTGCTGACCTGGAGTTGCGAATGCCGTACACGTCGTCCACCGGCCGCTGCGCGTCCGTCGTTACGCTGACCCTTATCTGCCATTGACGCATGCGAATGTGGAACATGGTTGTGTTGTTGGCCGGGTTGAGGTCGCTGATCTTTTTGTCGCTGTCTGTGGCGACCATGATCAACATTGCCTCGACGTCACCGCCTGGCATGTTCGCGTCGAAGCTGAAGTTGATCGCCTGCTGGCCGGGCGCCGGCGGGGCATGGTAGGTCCCCGTAGCTGCCCCAGGCCCAGGCGGGTATTCCGGCGCAGCTGAAGGTGCAGTTGCTTGCGGACCGCTTGCCGCCGGTCGGAGCGTCACGTCGTGGACGCTCACCTGCAGGTCGGTCACGGTGGCCGGCTCGCCGACTACCGTCGGCCCGCCGAGCTGCGTGAACTTGGCTGACCGGTGTCGCAGCACGCGATCATGTCCGAGGCGTCGGCGGTGATGCCGCCCTGAGCGCGCACGCCGATGTCGCGAATGTTGAGTTTGTACCCCCGGCCGACAACCTGGCCGAGGGGGCGGATGCTTCCGGAGGCGTCCCGGTCGAAGGCGACGACCTGGCTCTGCGGTGCCTCCCGCCTTGCGGAAGACCAGTGCCGCGGTCTCCAGAGCCGGGTCGTCGTCGAGGTTGGTGTGAACGATCTTCACCACCCGCGCCCGCTGCGCCGACCGTTGCCCGTGCGCGGTTCAGAGGGTCTGCAGGAGAAACGGACGAGAAATGAACCTGCAAGCCGTGGGCCGCGACTGAACAGGCGAAGGAGGGCAGATGGCCGATGAGTTGCTGGTGGTTCGCTGCCAGTTGGGCGAACGTGAAGCCTTCGCCGAGTTGATACGGGCATGGCATCCGGCGATCGAGCGGTACGTCGGGCGGATGCTGGCCGGACCCGACGACGATGTCGTGCAAGAGGTGTGGCTGGCGGTCTTCAAGGGGCTGCCGCGGCTGCGGCAGCCGGACCGGTTCGCCCCCTGGATCTTCGCCGTCGCTCGCCGGGTCGTGATGAACCGGCTGCGTGAAGCCTACGCACGCCCGGCGCCCGAGCCGGTCGACGACCTGCCAGGGGCCGACGAGGCGGAAGCGGTGGTCGACCGGGAGACGCTCGGTGGCGCGTTGGCGGCGCTTCCGACCAGGGAACGGGAGGTACTGCTGCTGTTCTACATCGAGGATCTGCCGCTGGACGTGTGCGCACAGATTTGCGCTGTTCCGGTCGGCACCATCAAGTCGCGGCTCAACCGGGCAAGGAAGCTGTTGCGCCGCGAGCTGGCGCGAAAGGGGCAAGCGGCTCGACGCGCCGTTGTCGCTGCGCAAGAGGGTCGGATACGTGACGCTGGCGCTCGCCGGGCTCGCAGGCAGTGGCCTGATCGGGCTGCTGTGGGCGACGGAGCCCGGGCTGCCACCGCGGACCCTGGTCGCGTTCGCGGTACTGGCGGCGATCGGACTGTGCTGGGCGGTGTTCGGCGGCTGGGCCGTGACCCGCAGGACGCCGATGTTCGCCCGGGATCGCGTCGTCGCCGGCTGGCTCGGGCTGGGCGCCTGGTTGCTGTTCACCGTCGGTGCGTTCGTCATCACCACCCTGCGGCACAAGCTTGAGCCGTCGTTGCTCGTCGTGGTGTCGGTGTTGGGCGTCCTGGCCATCGTCAATCTGCGCGCCGCCCGCCGTAGGAGAGCGGCTCTGCTGCGGCAAAAGGAACAGCTGAGCCGGCTTCCATGAGCCGCGGAGCACCGCACACTCACCGGTGCCGGGTTTCGGGCCCGCATCGGTGCGATCATGGACTTATGACGGCGTGGCAGGACATCGAACGGGCAGTGCCGGCATTCGCGCACCGGGTGCGGACGCTGTTCGACGCGCACAAACACAAGACCATTGCCACCCTGCGTTCCGACGGGTCGCCGCGGATCTCCGGAATCGAGGCGGCCTTCGAGGACGGCGAACTCGTCTTCGGCTCGATGTCGAACGCGCGCAAGGGCGCGGATCTCCGCCGGGATCCGCGGTTCGCCCTGCACAGCGCCACGGTCGACCCGATCGAGGGCGGCGAGGCGCTGTGGCCGGGTGAGGCGAAGATCTCCGGCCGTGCGGTCCCCGCCGGACCGATCACCGAGGGCCCGGACGGCGACCGCTTCCGCGCCGACATCGCCGAGGTCGTGCACACGCACCTCAACAACGAGGCCACGCGGCTCGTCGTCGAGTGGTGGACGCCCACCCACGGGCTGCGAAGGGTCGAGCGCGAGTAAGAGTGACCGTCGTTCGGGCGGCACGGGCCGTGCCTGCGATCCGCGTCGACCGGCCATCATGTTCGCCATGGTCACGGAGTGAAAATGTACAAGGAGCAGCACGTTCGCTCCGTGATCATGCAGAACCCGGGCACTGTGGGCGCCGCGACGTACCGCCGCGGATGACCAGCGTCTGCCCTCGAGCGATCTCCAGGTTGCGGAACAGGCAGGTCCACGCGGTCGCGTACGTTTCCGGGATCGCGGCGAGCTCGGCCCAGGGCAGATCGGACTCGATGAGCGCGACGTTGGAGGCCGGCGCCCGGGTGAGCTCGGCATAGCTGCCGTTGATGGTGCGCCCGAGGCCACCCATCAGCGCCGCGACCTTGGCACCGACCGGGAACTCACCGCCGGTGCAGGCATGCACCAGCCCGACGCACTCGATGCCGCTCACCTGCGCGGCCTCGGCCCACTCACCCCGGCGCATGTGTACCTCGGCGTGGTTGATGCCGAACGCCTTGATCTCGATGACGACCTGACCGGGCATCGGCTCGGGCTCCGGCAGGTCCTTGTAGACCAGGCATTCGGGCCCGCCGAACACAGGCTCAGCCACGCTTTCCTAAGACGCCCGGGCCGAACGCCGTTTGACGGGTGAGGCGCGGCCGGGTCAGCGCGGTGCCGTGCCGAGCGCGATCTGTATGGCACTCACCAGCACGGCGACCACGAGCGCGACCGATGGACGGATGTAGGACTCCTCCATGCTCACCGAGCCGGTGAAGCCGGCACGGTCGCCGATCTGCCGCAGCCGCTGGTGGGCCGCGTCGGCGTCGGTGCCGGTCAGGCCGAGCGCGGGCGCCATCCGCGCCGCCGCGACGAGCGTCGCCAGCGCCGCCGTCCGCTCGTCGGGCACCTCGTCCCCGACCAGCGCCTGGCTCAGGCGGGCCCGGACCTCGGCCTCCACGGCCGGGTCGACGGTGGGGTACCGATGGACATGGATGACGCCCATCGTGGTCTCGTCGACGTCGCGGATCACCCCGCGGTCGCAGAGGTCGGCGAGGACCCGGTCGCGCAGTCCGTGACGCAGCCGCTGCACCCAGGAGGCGGGCGAATGCGGCGTGTCGGCGGCGAGGCGGGCCAGCACCTCGTCGGCGATCGGTTCGCCGATCGGCGACGGCTCGGTGGCGACGATCGTTCCGTTGACATAGACGATCCGGCCGGCCAGTGCCAGCTCGACCAGCACGGCGGCGGCCATGCCCAGGTCAAGCCCGATGTGGGAGCCGGTTGCCTTACCCGACTCGTCGTCGTAGGCGAGCAGGAGCAGTTCCTCGGCCAACGCAATGGAACCCATGGCCTGGAACGTTAGCGCGCGTGGGGGTCCTCGGTGAACGCGGTGGCGTGGTCGGCGGCCCACTGGCGGAACGTTCGTGGTGGCGTGGCGAGGATGTCGGACACGGTGTGGGTGACGTATGCCGGCTGTCCCAGCGTGGCGTTCCACGCAGCCAGGAGCATGTCCACGGCCGGGCGCGAGGCTTCCGGGGCCGCGCGCCGGAACTCGTCGGGCGGCAGTTCCTCGAACGTGATCGGGCGGCCCAGGGTGTCACCGATGATGCTGACCTGTTCGGCCTGAGTGAGTGACTCGGGGCCGGTCAGGACGTAGTCGCCGCCGGCGTGTCCGTCCTCGCACAGGGTGCGCGCGACGACCGCGGCCACGTCTCGATCGTCGACGGGGGCCGTCTCGGCCGCGCCGTACGGCCATCGGACCACGCCGTCGCCCCGGATCGCGGCGGCCCACCAGAGCAGGGCGTTCGACGCGAACATCCCCGGCCGGACGATCGTCGAGTCGAGTCCGGTGGCCGCGATGAGCCGCTCGATCTCGGTGTGCAGCGCCGCCATCGGGTTCGGTTGCTGGAAGAACGGGTGCGGGGTCCGGTGTGGTGCGGACAGGTAGACGACCCGCTGTGTGTGGGCGGCCAGCCGGTCGACGACGGCCGCCGCGGTCTGCGGCGGGGCGGTCCAGACGAGGAAGACCGCGCCGATGGCGTGCAGCGCGGCGTCGAGCGATCCGGGCACGGTGAGATCGCCGGTGACGATCTCGACGTCGGTGGGCAGTGTCGCCGCCGACTCGGGGCGGCGCACGAGGGCGCGGACCGGTACGCCCGCGTCGGTCAGCAGGTCGATCACGGCGCGTCCGATCCGGCCGGTCGCCCCGGTGACGAGCACCGGAGGTCCTTTTCTGAGTGTCATGGCCCCATCAAATCGTTACCGAGTTAAAAATGCAACCTGGTAATGAATGTTACCCTGGCAAGGTGATCGAGCCGGTCGGGCTGCGGGCCCGCAAGAAGGTACGAACCCGGGACGTGATCGCTGATGCGGCGATCTCGCTGTTCCTGGCGCGCGGGTTCGACCAGGTGTCGGTGTCCGAGATCGCCGCGACGGCCGAGGTGTCGAAACCGACACTGTTCCGCTACTTCGCGACGAAGGAGGACCTGATCCTGCACCGGTTCGCGGACCACCACGGTGAGGCCGCACGCGTGGTGCGCGACCGTCGGTCCGGCATCGCGCCGATGACGGCGCTGCACCGGCATTTCCGGGCCGGTCTCGATCGCTTCGAGCCGGTCACCGGCCTCAACGATCATCCCGAGGTGGTGGCGTTCCATCGGCTGGTGTTCACCACGCCGAGCCTGGCGGGACGGCTCATGCAGTACATGCTCGACGATGAGGACGCGCTGGCCGCCGTCCTCGGCCCGGGTATCGGGGCCCGGCTGCAAGCCGCCCAGGTGATCGCGGTGCAACGCGTACTGGCCCGGACCAACTGGCAGAAGATCGCCGGCGGGCGGACCGCGCGCGACGTTCAGCTCGAGGCGGTCGCCGACGCGGACCAGGCCTTCGCCCAACTGTGCGATGGAACGGGCGGCTCGTAGGTCGAGGCGGCCGTCGATGTCCGAAACCCGTGGCGGCTTCTTGCGAGTCATGGATCAACTGGCGATGAAAGTCGGCGGAACACGCGCCGAATGGCGGTTCCCAGGGCTGTGGCGGTGTGCCAGCATCCAGCGCAGTGGATGCCGGGCACGCGTTGGTGAGCTGGGAGCGGATCGGAATTGGTGGAGCGGATCATCGTCCCGTTCGAGGGGCCTGGCGCCGGGACCGGGCCGCTGGCCTGGGGGCAGCAGCAGGTCTGGGCCGCGATGACGGAGATCGACTCGTCGATGAGCATGGGCGGCGCCGTCGCCGTCACCGACGGGCGGACCGTCGAGGACATCGCCGGGGAACTGCGCTTCTTCATGAGCCGATACGCGGCGATGCGCACACTGCTGCGGTTCTCCGGAGACGGCGCGGTGACGCAGGAGGTGTTCCGGTCCGGGGAGGCCGTGCTGGAGGTCGTCGACACCGCCGGTGACGAGGACGCGGCGGCGGTGGCCGAGGCGCTGGCCGCCGAGTGGCGCGAGCGCAAGTTCGACTACGCCGAGGAGTGGCCGCTGCGCATGGGCGCGGTCCGGCATGACGGGGCCGTCACCCACGTCGTCGTGCTGATCTGCCACATCGCGGCGGACCTCGGCGGGATCGCGGTGATGCTGCGCGAGCTGGCCGAGCGCGACCCGGTGACGGGGGAGCCGGCCGGGCCGTACGAGGCGCCGCAGCCGCTGGACCTGGTGCGCCGGCAGCGGGAGCCGGACCTGGTGCGGCAGACCGCGTCGGCGATGCGCTACTGGGAGTCGCACCTGCGCACGATCCCTGCGAGCCTGTTCCGGGGGCCGGTGCAGCGGGGCGAGCCGACGTACTGCCGGATGCGGTGGCAGTCGCGGGCGATGCACCTGGCCTCCGGCGCGGTGTCGGCCCGGCTCGGCGCCGACCCGGCGTGGGTGCTGCTCGCGGCGTTCGCCGCCGGGCTGGAGCGGGTGCTGCCCGGCGGCGGGCCGTTCGTCGCGATCGGGATCATCAGCAACCGGTTCCGGGCGGCGCTGCGCGACGTGGTGAGCCCGGTGACCCAGGACGGGTTGTGCGTGTTCGACGTCGCCGGGGTCTCCGCCGCCGAGGCGGTGGCCCGGGCCCGGGCGGCGTCGATGAGCGCGTCCAAGTACGCCTTTTACGACCCCGAGGCCCGGGCGGAGCTCACCGAGCGGATCTCCCTGGAGCGCGGCGAGCATCTCGACCTGACCTGCCTGTACAACGACCGGCGCACCGCGCGGCCCGCGGACGGTGGGTCCGCGCCGGCGGGGCCCGACGAGGTGCGCTCGGCCCTCGCCGAGACCCGGGTGGTCTCCGAGGAGCCGCTGCCGTCACTGGGCGTCAAGCTCATGGTCACCGTCGAGGACGTGCCGGACGTGGTACGGATGATCGTGGACGTCGACACGCGGTACCTGTCGCTGCCGGACCTGCGCGAGCTGCTGCGCCGGATGGAGTCGTTCGTGGTGGAGGAGCTCGCGGCGGAGGCCTGACTATTCGTGCGGCAGCAGGAAGCGCCAGCTGACCTGGGCCCGGCGGCCGTCGGGCAGCCGGAGGACCGGCCACTGGGCCCGGTCCGGATTCGGGATCGCCTTGATCAGGGCCCGCGCCGGGCGGTCGCGAAGGTCCATGCGCGTCACGAACTCGTCCTTGCGGAACCGCGGCACGGGCACGCCGGCCGGCCAGTTCGCGACCGGGCCCGTCGTGGGCCGCGCCGGCTCGACGAGGCTCGCGACGAGCCGCACCGCGTCCGGGCGCCACGGAGCGCCCGAGCGGTTGACCCGGTCGCGCAGCTGCGTCAGGTGGTCCAGCAGCGAGTAGGCCGGCGGCGGGTAGGCCCTGTCGCGCCGCGTCTCCTCCAGGCCCTCGAACGACAGGCGGAAGCGCCGGCCGTTCGTCCGCGCGGTGAGCACCGTCGACGGCACGTCCGCGAGGATCGGCGCGCCCGGGCGGCGGCGCGCGTTGGCCGGGTCCCGCAGGACCGTCGTGGCGTGGTTGCGCAGCGAGCGCAGGTCGCCGGCGCCGATCCGCAGCCGCTTCGCCGCGTCGGCGATGAGCACCCCGTCGTCGTACGCGACCAGCCGCGGCGCCCGCAGCAGCGTCCAGCCGGCCGGCACGAACCCGCCGGTGAGCTCCCAGGTCAGCATCGGCTGCGGGCGGCGGCCCGCCTCCGGGTCCACGGCGGCGATCGCGGCGGCCGCGCCCCCGAGCGCGGTCGTGACGCCGACGGCCCCGGCCGCCACCAGCAGGGTTCTGCGGTTCATGATCTTGATGCTCCCGTCCGTCCGGGCCTCGCGCCCGGCCATCACCGAGTCAACGACAAATCGGTCGAAAAGACTCAAAATTCGGCAGTCGTACCGCGGGAGCCAATGGATATAAACCAGAGCACCTTGCTATGGTTTTCCCATCAACCACTTCCGCTGCTGAAGGACGTGCCGCGATGCGCATCTCGGCGAAGGCGGACTACGCGATCCGCGCCCTGGTCGAGCTGGCCGGCGACGCGGACCGCCCGCTGGTCTGCGAGGGGATCGCCGCGGCGCAGCACATTCCCTACCGCTTCCTCAAGTCGATCATGCGCGACCTGCGCCGCGCCGGCCTGGTGCGCAGCCAGCGCGGCTGTGAGGGCGGCTACTGGCTGAGCCGCGCCGCCGCCGACATCACCCTCGCCGACGTGGTCGGCGCCGTCGACGGCGAGCTGCTCACCGTGCACGGCGAGATCCCGGATGACCCGGACGACCCGGCCGACGTGACCCGGGCGGCCGCGGTGACGGCGGTGTGGCGGGCCATCCAGGCGCGCACGGAGGAGATCCTCACCGGCGTGACCCTCGCGGACCTGCTGCACGAGGCGCCCTCCGAGCCGGCCGCGACGCTGCTCGGCCTGGTGCCCGCGCCCGCCTGAGCACTCTTGACGCAGCACCCGGTCGCGATGAGAAGGAGACCCGCATGGCCGATCACTGGCATGCCCCGCTGCGCCACGTCAAGGGCGCGGAGCTGAGCGGCGACACTCGGCAGACGTCGGGCATGACGCGGCTGGAGGCGATCTCCGGCAAGACGGTCGGCTCGGACAAGCTGTGGATGGGCCGCACCCACGTCGCCCCGGCCACCAGCTCCGGTGACCACCACCACGGCGAGGCCGAGACCGCCATCTACGTCGTCTCCGGCCACCCGGTCTTCGTCTTCGCCGAGGGCGACGCCGAGGTGCGCCTGGAGGCCGAGCCCGGCGACTACATCTTCGTGCCGCCGTACGTGCCCCATCGTGAGGAGAACCCGGGCGCCGAGGAGGCCGTGGTCGTCATCGCCCGCAGCAGCCAGGAGGGCGTCGTCGTCAACCTGCCGAGCCTGTGGGCGCCGGTCGAGCGCCCGTGACGGGTCTGCCGGTCGTCCGGGGCGTGCCGGGCCTCGCCGCAACGCATCCTGCCGCGCGTGGCAGCTAGTTCCCTAGCAAACCCATCGGCTTTATCTCGATAGATAGGACACATCCCGATGTCTATTGACGAGAGTCGCGACGCCTCCGCATGATGGGGCCATGACCTCGACCCACCCCGGCGTGGCGCGGCGCTACGTCGATCTCCGGCGCACGGCCAGCGCCCTCTGTCGATAGGTCCTTCCGCCCGGCGCACCTCACTCGTTCTCGCGCCCGCCCCGGCGGGTGCGCTCCCGTGCACCCTCATGCGCTCGAAAGGCATCCGTTCTCATGAATTTTCCTGTCGATCCGAGCCACCGGTCGCTCGCCCGCCGCGCCGCCTCGTCCAGCGCTGAGCCGGTCGCGGCGGGTGCCCGGTGACCGCCCCCGCCAGCACGGCCGCCGGAACCTCGGTCAGCACTGCGATCGGAGCGCCCGTCGTCGCCGGCGCCCGCTGGGACCCGCCGGCCGCGATCGCCGTGCGCGGCACCGTCCTGCTGCTGCCCGGCCGCGGCGAGCACGCCGGGGTGTACGACCGCTTCGGCCGCCGCCTCGCCGCCGACGGCTACGCGGTGCGCTCGGCCACGCCGGAGACGGTGTCCGCCGTCGCCGCGGACGCGGTCGCCCCGCTGGTGCTGGCCGGCTCCGACACCGGCGCCCTGCACGCCCTCGCGCTTGCCGCGACGGTCCCGGCCGCCGGCGTGATCGCGGCCGGCGTGCCGTGGACCCCGCCGGCCCAGGCCCTCCCGGAGCCTGCCGTCCCGGGCCGGGGCTTCCTCGACTGGGGCGACGAGCTGGAGGCCCGCAGCGCCTGCCCCACCCACCGGGCCCGCCTGGAGGCCGACGGCGGCTTCGAGCGCGGGACCCTCGCCGAGCCGGTGCCACGGTCGCTCGTCGAGGCGGTCGACCCGGCCGCGATCTCTCTGCCCGTCCTGCTCGTGCACGGCGAGGCCGACCCGGTCGCGCCGCTGAGCGGCGCGCGGGACCTGGCCGCCCGGCTGGCCCGGGCCGAGCTGGCCACCGTGCGCGACGGCCGGCACGACGCGCTCAACGACATCACCCACCGCACCGTGGCCGCCCACGTCGTGCAATGGCTGGAACGCCTGCGCGCCGACCCGTCGACCGTCGCCGCCATCCTCACCGTCTCGTAACAGGGGGTACCCCATGGCCGCCACGACCACCACGATGGACGCCGACCTGTTCCGCTCCCTGCTGCGCCGGCACGCGGCCGGGGTCGTCGTGATCACCACCGGCGGCCAGACCCGCCCGGCGGGCTTCACGGCGACGTCGTTCACCTCGGTGTCGCTCGATCCGCCGCTGGTGTCCTTCTGCCTGGACCGCCGCTCGTCGAGCTGGCCGGCCCTGGAGCAGGCGTCGCACGTCGGGGTGCACGTCCTGACCGAGTCTCAGGAGGAGCTGGCGCGGCGCTTCGCCACGAGCGGCATCGACCGCTTCGCGGCGCCGCTGCGCTGGCGGTCCGGCCCGCATGACGTCCCCGTCCTGGAGGGCGCCCTGGCGGTGCTGGTGTGCCGGGTGGCCGAGCGGGTCCACGCCGGCGACCACGCGATCGTGCTGGCCGAGCCGATCCAGGGCGAGCACTCCGACGGCGCCCCGCTGCTCTACCACAACGGCCGATACCTCAAGGCCGCCTGACGCCTGGCCGATGTCCGCCGTGGTGTCCCGGACATGTGCCGTAAACCGGCGGCGGGTGGCGACCGGACGCTTGATCGCCACCCGCCGGTTTCGGGGTCGGTGTCGTTCCCGGGCTAGTCGGCGTCGAGCCCGGGAACTGCGCCCCATCCGCGCCCGGCCTTCGGCGGTGACCGGGCGCGGACGTCTCAGCCGTTGTAGACGCGGAACTCCGCGCACTGGCCGGCCGGCCAGCCGGTGTTCGCCGTGAAGGTCAGCCGCAGGTAGCGGGCCGTGGCCGCGGCCGGGAAGGTGATCGTCACGGTGTTGCCCGTCGCCGGGTTGAAGGTGTAGCCGGCCGACGGCACGATCGTGGTGAACGTCCCGCCGTCGGTGCTCCCGCTGACCGAGAGGGTCTGCGTGCGGGTGGCCCAGGACGTCTGCGGCGGCAGGGCCAGCACGACCCGGCGCGTCGCCGTCGCGGCGCCCAGGTCGACCTGCAGCCACTGCGGCCACGCGTTGTTGACGCTCTCCCAGTAGGTGCCGGTGTTGCCGTCGACGGCGTTGCCGCTGCCGTACACCTGCGTGTGGCTACTCTCGGACGTCGGGCGGCCGGCGGCGAGGTTGGTGTTGGTGTCCGGCGCCGTGGCCGTGGTCGCGGTGACGGGGTTGGAGGCGCCGGAGGTGTTGCCGGCCGCGTCGAAGGCGGCGACCGTGAACGTGTACGCGGTCGAGGCCGTCAGGCCGGTGACGGTGAAGGCCAGCGTCGTGGTGGTACCGATGACCGTGCTCGTGGAGCCCGACACCCGCGAGACGCGGTATCCGGCGACCCCGACGTTGTCCGTGGAGGCGTTCCAGGCGAGCGCGACCGTCGTGTCCGTGGTGCCCGTGACGCGCAGGTTGCCGGGCACCGACGGAGGGGTCTGGTCGGGGCCGGTGGGGAACGGCACCGTGAACCGGGTCGCGGTGAGCGCGATCTGGCCCTTGAGCATCCGGCCGCCGTCGTTGGTCAGGCGCAGGTAGTAGTCGGACGAGCAGGGGGTGCCGTCCTCGTCGAGGGCGCGCATCCCGGAGTTGGTGGGCTGCCAGGCCGCGCTCTCGGCGGTCTTGGCGATCTGGTTGCCCTCGTTGAACTCGTCGAACATCGAGATGTAGACGCTCTGCACGCCGGCGCGGGTGTGGTTGTAGAACTGCCGCCACATCAGCTCGCCGTGGCGGCGGTGGCCGGCGGCGAGGTCGCCGGGGAGCACGCACGGCTGGTAGTCGATCCCGCGGGCGTTGAGGTCGGCGAGGTCGGGCAGCACGCGGTTGGTGTAGAACCAGTCGGCGCCGGCGTTGTCGCTGATGCGGCCGACCATCCACGGCGAGATCATGTTGAAGGCGTGGTACACGTCGATGAACCCGGGCCGCGAGTCGTCCGTGCCCAGGCGCCAGTGGGTGGGCACGCCGCCGATCACGTAGCACCCCTGCGCCTTGAACCAGTTGATCACGTCCAGGCACGCGGCCGGCGCGAACGGGCGGCCGTCGTCGTTGAACCCGAAGCCCCAGATGCACACGACGGGCTTTCCGTTCTGCCTGGCGTACGCCGGGGAGGCCGTATGGGCGGACATCTTGTTCGTCCAGTCGGCCTTGATCTCGTTCTGCATGGTCAGCCACCAGGTGACGTCATACATGACGTAGAACTTGCGGCCGTACGCCTCGGCCGCCTGCCGCACCTTCTGGGCCATCGCGTCGCGGGTCGCCCCCTCGCCCCCGTTCGGGTTGAAGCGCTGCAACGCGGCCGTGTCGCACCCGTTCTGCTGCATCCAGCGGAAGTGGGTGTCGACCGTCTGCTGGTCGTACGACGAGAACAGGTTCGCCGGCTGGCCGTTGCCGAGGTTGGCGAAGTTGGTGCGGTACCCCTTGGTGAAGTCGCGCATGTCCGGCCAGCAGGTGATCGAGCACGCGCCCGGGGCGGGGCTCTGCGACCAGTTCGGGCTGTAGTGCCACCAGCCGTTGATCGGGGCACCGTCGCCGGTGCAGGCGAACCAGCCCTGGTAGCCGACGGTGACCTTGCCGACGACGTCCCCGGGCGGGCTGGCGGCGAACGCGGTGCCGGCGCCGGTCGAGCCGAGCGGCAGCGCGCCGGCGGCGGCACCGGCGGCACCGGCGAGCGAGGTGGCGATGACGGAGCGGCGGGAAACTCCCATGTGGACTCCTCGGGGTGTCGCCCCGGCCGGCGCTGCCGCGCGCCGCGCCCCCGGCAGGGTGTGGTGGACGGACCCGATGGCGGTCGGGTCGATGGCCGGTGCGCGTCGTCTGGGATCCGGTTTCGGGGCATGGCGGGGGCAACGGGCCGGGCGGGGCCCGTACACCGGCACTGAACAGCCCACGCGTGCGAACGCGAGGTTGGCGGTGCTGACCATATGTCGGCTTCTGGCACGGAATCCTGCCAGCACCAGCGCTGTAAGCGCAATACTTCGATGTTTCGATCGCAACTTTTCGACGAGCTTCTGTCGCATTGGACGTTTGTCCATGAGGTTCCGGCCGCCGTGACGGGTCGGCGGCATTGCCACAGATGTCGTTGCGGTTGCCGGCCTCAGCCGTCCGGCGTCGCCGTCCGACCGGCCTGATTGAGATACGCCAGCACCGCCAGCACTCGCCGGTGACCCTCGTCCGACATCGGCAGCCCCAGCTTGTTCATGATCGAGCTGACGTGCGCCTCCACCGTCCGGTCGGCGAGCCACAGCCGGCGAGCGATGCCGATGTTGGTCAGGCCTTCGGCCATCAGGGCCAGCACGTCATGCTCGCGCCCGGTGAGCGAGGCGAGCAGCCGGTCGCCCTGCTGCCCGCCGACGAGCCGGCGCACGACCTCGGGGTCGAGGGCGGAGCCGCCGGCGCCGATCCTGCGTATCGCGTCGAGGAAGTCGTCGACGTCGAGCACCCGGTCCTTGAGGAGGTAGCCGAACCCGCCGTGCGCGACGAGCTCGACCGAGTGCCGGGTCTCGATGTGCTGGGAGAGCAGGACGATGCCGCAGCGGGGCTGGGTCGTGCGGATCTGGCGGGCCGCGCGCGCACCGTCGTCGGTGTGGTCGGGAGGCATCCGGATGTCGATGACCGCGAGATCGGGCCGCGTCCGCTCGACCGCCCGCAGCAGGGACGGGGCATCGTGGGCCTTCTCCACCACCTCGTGTCCCGCGTCGGCCAGCAGGCGCGCCAGTCCCTCGCGAAAGAGCGCGGAATCCTCACCGATCACGATTCGCACGGCAGCACCGCCTCCACCGTGGTACCGCCGGCGGCGGGGCTCACGACGCGCAGCCGGCCACCGGCCGCGGCGACCCGGTCGGCCAGACCGCCCAGGCCGGATCCGGGACGGACGACCGCGCCACCGGATCCGTCGTCGCGCACCCGGACGGTCAACTGCCGCGCGTCGCGGCACACGGTGACCCCGATCGCCGTCGGCCGCGCGTGCTTGACGGCGTTCGTCGCCGCCTCGGTGACCACGTAATAGGCCGTCGTCGCCAGGTCGTCGGGGATCGGGTCCGCCGTGCGCAGATCCAGCGTCACCGGGATCGGCATCTGGCTCACCATGGCCCCGAGCGCACGGTCCAGCCCGTCGTCGAGGCTGCTCGGCCGCAGCCCGTGCGCGATCTGCCGCAGCTCCGCGACCGCGCTGCCCAGCTCGCCCACCGACTGATCGAGCAGGCCGTCGACGTCGACCGTGCCGTCGTCGAGGTGGCGCTGGGCCAGCCGGAGCCGCATGCCGAGCGCGACGAGCCGCTGCTGGGCGCCGTCGTGGAGGTCCCGCTCGAGCCGGCGCCGCTCCTGGTATCCCGCGGTCAGCAGCCGGGCCCGGCTCGCCTCCACCGCCTCCAGGGCCGAGGCCAGCTCCGCCCGCAACCGGACGACCTCGACCAGCAGCGAACCGGCCGTCGCCACCTCGCGGAGCAGCTCCCGGCTCGCCCCGCCGTCCGCCACGATGATGCCGATCTCGTTGCCGCCCAGCCGTACCGGGGCCGACCGCCCGGGCCGGGCTGGGTCCGGCTCCACCGGGCGCCCCGCCGTGTCGAGCATCGCGGCCGATCCGGGCAGCCGGTACCCGACCCGCAGGCCCGGATCGCGCAGGGCCGTGCGCAGCGCGCTCTCCAGCTGCTCGGGCCGGGCGCTGCCCGCGTCGGTGCGCCGGCGCAGGTCCTCGATCGCGGCCAGGGCCGCCTCCCGGGCCGGGTAGAGCCGGTGGTCGACGAGCCGCTGCAGGCGGTTGCGCATCGGTGCGAGCGCGGCGGCACAGACCGCCGTCGCCGCCGCGGCGGCCACCGGCGAGCCCCGGCCCGCGCCGAGACCGACCACGAACGACGCCGCCGTGTAGAAGGCCAGCAGCATCGCCGTCGCGAGGGCATAGGTCGCCGTCGCGCTCAGTGCCCGATCGACGTCGTACAGGTCATGCTTGAGCAGCGCGATCGTGGTCGACGCCGGGATCGCGAGATATGTCGCGACCAGGCCGGCGAGCCCGAGCTCGGGCCGGTCGAACACCAGATAGCTGGCCCAGCACAGCAGCAGCGTGATCGGCAGGAAGCTCGCGCCCAGCACGAACCACTTGAGCTGTGCCCGCTCGACGGCGCCGCCGGTGCGGCGGTACCGGACGATGATCGACGCGAGCGACGCGACGAGCAGCCCGAGGAAGATCGGCAGCAGCGCGAAGGCGAACCCCTCGATGACGCCCTGGACCTCGGGGGGCGCGCGGAACGCCTTCGGTACGCCCGGATACCGCGGCGTCGGGCTCGGGTCGAAGGCCGCCGCCAGGATGAACAGCACCGGCACCACCAGCAGCCCGATCACGACCCAGCGCCAGCGCGGCCCCGGCACCCGGCCCTCGGGCACGAGCAGGAACAACAGCGCCGGCGGGACGTACAGCAACATCCAGGCGCCGCGAACGAGATCGACGTAGAGGCCCGCGAGCGGCAGGCGCGGGTCGGCGGTCAGCGCGGCCGCGTACAGGTCGCTGACGACGACCCCGACGAGCGCGGCGCCGGAGCAGACGAGGAGCAGGCCGATCACGTTGCGCGGGCGGCGGGTCGCGACCATCAGGCCGAGCAGAACGGACGAAAGCCCCAGCGGCGCACCGACCGCCAGCTCCACGGTGGCCGACCAGTCCCGGGCGATCGTCGCCAGGTGGACTCCGAACCCGGCCGACACGAGCACCACCGCCGCGGCGAGGTACGCCATCAGCCGCTTCCCGTACATCGCATCACCGTAGCGGCGGCGGCCGGACGTGCGAATACGTGCCAGTACGGAACTTGTCCGGGTGCTGGCACAGATCCGGTCGTGAGCCACAACCCGGACGCTGTGCTCATGAAGCGCTCGCTCTCCCTCACCATCGGGCTGGTCCTGTCCGGCCTGCTCGGCCTCGTCAGCGTCGTCTCGTTCGCGTTCGATACCGACGGGCCGCCCCTGGCGGTGCTCGTGATCGACGCCGTGCTCGGTCTCGGCACCATCGTCGGCGTCGTGCTGGCGTGGCCGAACCGATCCCGGGCCGGCGCCGTCACGGTCATCGTGACCCTGCTGCTGTCCGCGCTGAGCGCCGTGCCCGCGTTCTTCGTGGCCGGTGCACCGGCCCCGGCCAAGGTCGGCGCCGCGGCCGGCATCGTCGTCACCCTGCTCTGCGTCGCCCTGGTGGCCCCCGCCCTCCGCGCACGCCCCGCCTAGCCCACCGAGCCGGCGTCACGCCGCTGGCTCGCGCCCCGTCACACGGATTGGAACCGTCATGCTGGACAGTGAGACCGAAACGACCACCACGCCCCGCCGCCCGACCGCGCTCGCGGCGGCGCTGTTCATCGCGCCCTGGGGATTCGTCGTCGCCAACGCCGCCTACGCCTGGGCCACCCGCGACGGCGGCAGCGACAGCGACGGGGCCGGCGCCCTGGCGCTCGCCGCCGCCCATCCCGGCCTGACCCGGCTCTCCGCCCTCGCGGCGATGCTCGGCAGCCTGCTCATCGTGCCCGCCGTCCTCGGCGTCAAGCGGCTCATCGGCGACCGCAGCCGCAGGCTCGCCGGCATCGCGGCCGCGCTCACCGCGGGCGGCTACATCTGCTACTTCGCCATCGTCTCCAGCAGCTTCGTCACGCTCGCCATGGCCCGGCACGGCGGGGCCGCGGCCGACTTCGCCACAGTGCTCGACGAGGCTCAGTCCGACCCGTCGGCGCTGTGGATGTTCCTGCTCTTCGTCCTCGGCAACATCGTCGGTACGGTGCTGCTCGCGGTGGCGCTGTTCCGCAGCCGTGCCGTGGCCGGCTGGGTCGCCCTCGCCCTGGGCGCCTGGTCACCGCTGCACATCGTCGGCCTCGTCGTGGGCAGCGAGTGGTTCGAGGTCGCGGGCGCGGTGAGTCAGGCCGTCGCCCTGGCCGCGGTGGGCCGCGCGCTGCTGAACACCCAGGCCCGACCGGCCTAGGATCTCAGGCGCGCAGGGCGGCCGAGTACGCCGCGGCGAACGCCTCCTCGCCCAGCAGGTCGCGGGCCAGCGCGGCCGCGCTGGCGACGTCCGGGTCGCCGGCGACCGTCGTGCCGCGCAGCGCCGCCGCCCGGCCCAGCAGCCGGGCCGCGGCGGGACCGTGGCCGGTCAGCGCCGCGTGCCCGGCGTGACCCTCGAGCGCGTCGGCGACGCCGGCCGCGAGCGGGGCGGCGCGGGCCGCGGCCAGGGCCTCGTCGTGCCGGCGGAGGGCCTCGTCGAGCAGCCGGTCGCGGCGGGCCTCGCCGGCGGCGGCGCGCGCCTCGGCCAGGCGGGCGTGGGCGGTCAGAATGCTCGGGCGGGTGTAGACGGCGCCGAGGTCGCCGGCGTGGGCGTACGACAGCGCCAGGTCGAGGTGGCGGGCGGCCTGGGCGAGGTCGCCGCGGTGGCGGGCCACCTCGCCCAGGCCGAGCTCGGCGGGGGCGGTGCCGGGACGCCCGGCGCGGCGGCCGAGCCGCGCGGCGCGGCGGTAGTCGGCCTCCGCGCCGGGCAGGTCGCCCTGCCGGACCCGGCAGTCGCCGCGCCGGCACAGCACGTCGGCGGCCTCCTGGGCGGCGCCGAGCTCGTCGAGGGCGGTCAGGGCCTCGGCCCACAGCTCGTGGGCGCGCGGCCACTCGCCGCGCCAGCCGGCCAGGTGGGCGAGCCAGTCGAGGGCCTGTGCGGTGCCCCAGCGCTCGCCCAGCGCCCGGAACCGCGCGAGCACGCCGAGCAGCTCCGCGTCTTCCGGCCGGCCGCCCAGGACGGCCAGCAACGCATTACCGAGCCGCTCCAGGGCGAGGGTCCACGGGTCGCCGCCGAGCACGACCGGCGACGGGCCGCCCGCGACGTTCTCGACGCGGGACATGCCCCACACGGCGGCGCCGAACGGGTGGCGCAGGGGCCGGTTCAGCGCGGCCATCGCGGCGTCGGCGCGCCGGCGGTGCCGCGGGGCGGCGAGGGACTCGGCGTGCACGACGCAGCTGACGTACTCCTCCTCCAGCCCGGCCGGCGGCCCGTCCGGCAGGGCGTCCAGCACCCGCGCGGCCAGGACGGAGACCTCGCCGCGACGGCCGCTGAGCCACCAGTACCCGGCCAGCGCGGCGATCAGCCGCATGGCGGTGTCACGGTCGTGCGCGACCGACCAGCGCAGCGCCGCCATGAGGTTCTCGTGCTCGGCGGCGAGCGCGTCGAGCCACTCGAGCTGCTCGGCGCGGCGCAGATACGGGTCGGCCCGGCGGGCCAGGTCGAGGTGGTACGCGGCGTGGGCGGCGCGCAGCCGCGGCTCCTCGCCCGCCTCGGCCAGCCGCTCGCGGCAGTAGAGCAGGATGGTCTCCAGCATCCGGTACCGCCCGTCGCGCACCGACAGCAGCGACCGGTCGACCAGGTCGGCGAGCAGATCCTCGTCCGCGCCGCAGACCGCCTCGGCGGCGGGCCGGGTCGCGCCGCCGGCGAACACCGCGAAGCGCCGCGCCAGGTTCCGCTCCTCGGGGCCGAGCAGCTGCCAGCTCCAGTCGACGACGGCGCGCAGGGTGCGGTGCCGGTCGGCGGCGGTGCGGTCGCCGCGGGAGAGCACGGCGAAGTGCTCCTGCCCGGCCAGCCGCTCGGTCAGCTCGTCGAGGTCCAGCTGGCGCAGGCGCGCTGCGGCCAGCTCGATCGCCAGCGGCAGGCCGTCGAGCAGCGCGCAGACGCGGGCCACCGCCGCGCGGTTGCCGCCGTCGAGGGCGAAGCCGGCCCGCACGGCCGCGGCCCGCTCGGCGAACAGGCGCGCCGCCGGCTCGGGCGCGAGCGGCCCGACCGGCACCAGGACCTCGCCGGTGAGCCCGAGCGGTTCCCGGCTCGTGGCCAGCACCGCCAGGTCAGGGCACTGCCCGAGCAGCGCGCGCACGAGGCCGGCGGCGCCATCGATCACCTGCTCGCAGTTGTCCAGGACGAGCAGTGCCTCCCGCCCGGCCAGCGCGCCGGCGAGCGCCCGCACCGGGTCTGCGGCGCCGGCGGCCGGTGTCAGTCCGCCCTCGCGCAGCCCGAGGGCGCCCGCGACCGCGTGCGGCACGAGGGCGCCGTCCTCGACCCGCGAGAGGTCGGCGAAGCTCACCTCGCGCCCGTCCCGGCCGGCCGCCTCGACCGCGAGCCGGGTCTTGCCCGCCCCGCCCGGGCCGACGAGCGTGACGAGCCGGGCGTCGCGCAGGCCGGCGAGCCGCTCCAGCTCGTCCTCCCGCCCGACGAGGCGGGTCAGCGGCGCGGGCAGCGTCCCCCGCGGTCGATGGGGCGGTTCGGTCCGCAGCATTGCCAGGTGTACCGCGGAAAGCTCCGCCGACGGGTCGGTGCCCAGCTCCGCTGCGAGCAGCCGGCGCGCCTCGTCGAACTCGGCGAGCGCCTCCGCGGTGCGCCCGGCCGCGTGCAGGGCCCGCATGAGCTGGCCGCGCAGCCGCTCCCGGAACGGGTGCTCGGCGACCAGCCGGCGCAGCGGCCCGACGGGCGTGCCCTCGGGCAGCGCGAGCTCGGCCTCGACGAGGTCCTCGGCCGCCGCGAGCCGGGCCTCCTCCAGGCGCACCACCTGGGTCGCCGCGTCCGGCAGGTCCGCCAGGGCGGGTCCGCGCCACAGGTCCAGCGACTCGCGCAGTACACCCGCGGCGGTCCGGAAATCGCCCGCGGCGAGCAGTTGCCGGCCGTCCCGCGCGAGCCGCTCGAACCGGTGGGCGTCGACGTCCTGCGGGTCGACGGCGATGCGGTAGCCGCCACCGGTGAACTCGACCGGCCCGCCCGGCAGCGCCCGCCGGAGCCGAGACACCTGCGCCTGCAGCGCGTTGGGGCTCTCGCCGCCGAGCCGCTCCAGCGCCACGACCTGCCCGGCCTCCAGCAGCAGCCGGGTCAGCAGCGCCCGTGGCTTGGGCCCGCCGACCGCGACGGGCGCGCCCGCGTCGTCACGGACCTCCAGCGGCCCCAGGATGCCGAAGCGCATCCTGACATTGTCCTCCACCGCCCGGGTCGGTCCGGCGCGCGGCCTTTGCTCTTTAGGTAAATATTTGCACGAGTAATATGAGTTGCATGGCCCCGTCAGCAGCACAGCTCTTCGCCCAGATCGGCACGTCGGCGCCGCCCGGGCCGCCCCAGATCCTCATGCAGCGCGCGATTGTGCTCGGCGGCAGCATGGCCGGGCTGATGGCGGCCCGCGTCCTCAGCGACCACGCCGAGGAGGTGCTGATCGTCGAGCGCGACCCGACCGAGGGCGACGGGCCCCGCCCGGGCGTGCCGCAGGGCACCCAGGTGCACGCGCTGCTGCCGGCCGGGCAGATCCAGCTGGAGCGCTGGTTCCCGGGCTTCACCGCCGAGGCCCTCAAGGCCGGCGCGCCCGACTTCGGCGGCGTCCAGGGCAAGGTGTATATCAACGACGAGCTGCGCCAGGTGCCCGACCCGCCGGCCGCGCGGCCGGCCCTCGTCACCACCCGGCCGTTCCTGGAGTCCCAGGTGCGCCACCGGGTGCTGCGGCGGGCCAACGTCCGGATGGTGTATGGGCGGGCCGAGGGCCTGCTGTTCGGCGAGCACGGGGTGCGCGGCGCGGCGTATGTGCCCGACGGCGCCGACGAGCCGGTCGAGGTCGAGGCCGGCCTGGTCGTCGACGCGACCGGCCGATCGAGCCGGCTCAACGACTGGCTCGAGCAGCACGGCTGGCCGCGCGCCCCGATGCGGCGCATGCCGATCAAGCTCAACTACGCCTCCGCGCTGTACGAGCGCGACGAGTCGGTCAGCGACGCCTGGGCCGTCGTCTCCCAGACCACGCCCGGCAAGGGGCGGGTGCCGCGCATCGGCGGTGTGCTGTCGGTGGAGGGCGGCCGCTGGCTGATGCTGGTCGCCGGCTACGACGAGGACCGGCCGAGCCGCGACGCCGCCGAATACGCCGAGCGCTGCCGCCGGTATTTCCCGTCGATGTTCGGCGACATCGCCGAGCGCGGCCGGATGATCGGCAGCGTCATCACGTATCACCAGGCCGACAGCCGCCGCCGCGACTTCCACGCCGTGGACCGCCTGCCGGCCGGCCTGGTCGCCGCCGGAGACGCGGTGGCGTCGTTCAATCCGGTGTACGGCCAGGGGATGACCTCGGCGATGCTGCACGCCTCGTGCCTGTCGGCCTGGCTGCAGGGCGGCCCCGACGTGACCCGCGAGCCGGCCCGTCCGTATTTCGACCGGGTGCGCGTCATCGTGGACGCCGCGTGGCAGGTCTCCACGTTCGCGGACCTGGGCCTGCCGCACATCACCGAGGGCCACCCGCGCGGCTACCGGGTCATCCGCTGGGCGAGCGACCTGCTGCTGCGCGCCTCGATGATCGACGAGCCGACGTGCCGGCGGGTCAACAGCGTGACCGCGATGGAGGCCCACCCGGCCGCGCTGGCCAAGCCGGGCCTGGTCCTGCGCGCGCTGCGCTTGCGCATGCTCGGCCGGATCTGACGCCGCGCCGGGCAGAAGGCGGCGGCCCGTAGGGTCGGGCGGTGATCTTCGAACCGCTCACCGCCGACACGGTCCTGCGCACGCTCGCCACCCTCGACGAGGAGCCGCAGCGGCACTTCGACGGGGAGGACCGGCTGCGCTGGCTCGCCGCGCGCTTCGACGCCGGCGACCGTGCGGGCGCCGCCGCCGCGCTGCTGGGCGAGCTGGCGAGGAACCCGGCGCCGCGGTTCGCGGTCGATGGGCCGCGGATCCTGGCCGTGCTGCCGACGGCGACCGTGCTCGAGGCGATGCTCGAAAGCCCGCAGCTGTACGCCAGGTATCGCGGCCAGCTCGGCGAGCACCCCGACGACGCCGTTGCCGGGACGTTCGCCGGGATCGTCGCCGGCGACCCCGACGCCGGCGACGCCCTGCTGCGCGCGGCGCTGGCGCTCGCCGAGCACGAGCGGCAGCACCCGGCGCCGGCGTACCGTCCGTCCCGCATCTCCGCGGTCCTCGCCGCCCTGGCCGCCGCGGAAGCCACGGCGCACGCCGGCGCCCCGGACGCCCCCGCCGGGGGCACCGAGCCGCTCGACCGCTGGGCGAAGGTGCTCGCCGGGTCGGAGCGCGACGATCGGCACCGGCTCTCGGCCGCGGCCGCGCTGCTCGGCCCGCTCGGGCTGGCCGAGGTTGACGCGCGGTGCGCGCGGGTCGAGGACCACGACGGCCCGCCGCTGGCGGTGGAGCTGGCCGCGGCCGGGCGGCTCGGCGAGGCGCTCGAGCTCGCCGCGCGCCTCGGCCCGTGGGCCCGCCAGGGCGCCCTGCTGCGCCTGGCGGAGGGGGCGACCGGCGCGGACGCGGCGCGCGTGCTCGCCGCGTTCCGCAAGTGCCCGAAGGCCGACCGCAGCCGCGACGCCCAGATGGTCTGGCGACACCGGCTGGGCTCGCTGCTGTTGCGCGGCGACCGCGTCGACGAGGCGCTCGACGTGCTGGCCGGGATGAAGGACTGCCGCATCGTCGGCCACGGCCCGGGGCCGCTGGCCCTGGAGATCCTGCGCCACCTCGCCGAGCGGCCGCAGGAGGCCACGCCGCCGCGGCTGCGCGCCGTCGTGGCCGTGTTGAACAGCCCGGCCGTCATCCCGCAGGAGCTCGCCGCCGTCGTCGTCGAGGCCATGATCATCCTGCACCGGCTGGCCGACCCGCCGCTGCGCGCCGACCTCACCGGCGTCCACGCCGCCACGCTGGGCGCCCGGTTGCGGTGGTACCCCGCCCAGTACGTCGCGGCGGGCGTGGGCGCCGCGCTCGTCGAGGCCGGCGACCTGTGCGCGCTCGACGGCATGCTGGCCGGACCGGGCACCGAGTGGGTGGGCCGCAACCGGGCGCTCGTCGGCGTCATCGCCGCAAGCGGTCTGCCGCAACGGCTGCCGGAGGTCGCGGCCCGGCTCGCCGTGGCGGTGCTCGACGCCGGCGGCGACCCCGGCGAGGTGGTCCGGCTGCTGCCCGCGGCGGCGCGGGCGCACCTGCCGGGGCTGCTCGCGCAGCTGCCGCCGGACCGGGCGGTGCGGGCAGTGACCGGCCTGGCCGCCATCGCCGGCGACGCGGACGACCTCGAGCTGCTGGGGATCGCGCTCGCGGCGGCGCGGGACGCGACCGCTGTGCGCGCGGTGGCGCGGCGGGCGGCCGTGGTCCTGGCCCGCGCCGGTGACCTGCCCGGCGCCCGGCGCGTCGCGGCCGCCTGCGGCATGCCCGCCTGAAGAGCCGGCTCGCCGTCACCCGCGGCGCGCCTCGCTGACCGGGCTGTCAGCGGACCGGTCGTGGATTGTCAGCGCCGCCCGCGACCGTGGCCGCATGAAGAACACCACGGTCCTCGTCTCCGGCGCCGGCATCGCCGGCCCCGCGCTCGCCTTCTGGCTCGCCCGCTACGGCTGCACCGTCACCGTCGTCGAACGCGCCCCCGCGCTGCGCACCGGCGGCCAGGCCGTCGACTTCAAGGGGGAGACCCATCGCACGGTGCTGTCGCGCATGGGCATCCTCGACGACGTCCGCGCGCTGCAGACCGGCGGCCACGACCAGACCATCATCGACGCCGCCGGGCGCCCCCTGGCGGTGATCCCCGGCGAGTTCAGCGGCGGCGAGCTCGAGATCCGCCGCGGCGACCTCACCGGGCTGCTGTACGAGCGGACCGCGAACGACTGCGAGTACCTGTTCGGCGACTCCGTCACCTCGCTCACCGACACCCCCGGCGGCGTGCACGTCACGTTCGCGGGCGCCGCCCCGCGCACCTTCGACCTGGTCATCGGTGCCGACGGGATGCACTCCAACGTCCGCCGCCTCGCGTTCGGCCCGGAGCGGGACCACCTGCGGTTTCTGGGCCACTACTACGCCCTGGTCGAGCTCGGCGTCGACGGCGACGCGGTGATGTACAACGAGCCGGGCCGCATGGCCGCCCTCGGCGGCCCGAAGGGTCCCGTGCTCTTCGTGTTCGCCTCGCCGGAGCTACGGTACGACCGCTACGACCCGGAGGCGCAGAAGGACGTCCTGCGCGCGGCGTACCGCGGCGGGAGCTGGCGGATCCCGGAGCTCATGGCCCGGCTCGACGACGCGACCGATGTCTACCTGGACTCGATCAGCCGCACCGAGGTCCCCGCGTACGCCAAGGGCCGCGTGGCCCTGCTCGGCGACTCGGCCTACGGCAACACCCTCGGCGGCTTCGGCACCGGCCTGGCCATCGTCGGCGCATACGTCCTGGCCGGCGAGCTGCGTGCCGCGGCCGGCGACCACCGCGCCGCGTTCGCCGCCTACGAGTCCGCCTTCCGCGGCTACGCGAAGGTGGCCCGCCAGGGCACGGCCGGCCCGTTCCTGGCCCCGGGCAGCCGCCCGCGCATGGCGATGCGCAACTGGATGTTCCGCTCCCCGTGGATGCTGCGCCTGCTGCTCAAGGCCACCGACAAGTTCGCGACCGGCATCGACCTGAAGGACTACCGCTGAGCGACGCGGGAGCCGCGGTCAGTCACCTGAGCGCGGCGGCGCATTCGTCCCGAAGCGCTCCGGCCGGACGAGGATCGCCGTCCGGCCTTCGTCGGCCATGACCCGGTCATACTCCTCCAGGTCGGGGTGCTCGCCCCCGGCCGCCTGGTAGATGTCGCGCAGCAGCAGCCGCAGCGCCTCGGGCTCGGCGTCGCCGGGGGCGATCACCTCGGCGGCGCCGCTCACCGAGATCCACTCCCAGCCGGCGCGGAACACGAGCGTCGCCCGCGGGTGGTGCCGCAGGTTCGCCAGCCGGGCGGTGCCGGCCCGGGAGACGATCCCGACCACGGGCGTCCCGTCGGCCGGGTGCGGCAGGATGCCGGCGTTGACCACGGACGTGGAGGGCTCGCCGTCCGGGCGCACGGTGACGACGACGGCGAGCCAGTGTTCCCGCTGCGCGAGCTCGGCGACGCGCCGCAGCCCGTCCTCGGTGGAAT
This sequence comes from Dactylosporangium sp. NPDC000555, assembly GCF_040300025.1. Classification (NCBI taxonomy): domain Bacteria; kingdom Bacillati; phylum Actinomycetota; class Actinomycetes; order Micromonosporales; family Micromonosporaceae; genus Dactylosporangium; species Dactylosporangium sp. NPDC000555. Next base: position 252,756 of record NZ_JBEPDB010000002.1, read on the forward strand.
GCATGCGCCGAGCATATGCCTGCGCCGGGACGCTCGAGGGCCCTCGTCAGGGCTCGCCGGCCCGCTCCAGCCACTCGGCGACGAGCGCCTCGAACAGGGCCGGCTGCTCGAACTGCAGGTTGTGCCCGGCCACGTCCAGCACCGCATACGTGGCGCGCGGATAGTGCGGCAGCAGGGCGAACTGGTCGACGTAGCCCACCGAGGAGTCCTGCCGGCCGGTCAGGACCAGCGCCGGGCGCTCGAAGGGCGGGCCGTCCTCGGGGTCGGAGGACAGCACCCAGCGGCTCCGGATCCGCGCCATCGCCTCGGCGTCGGCGGCGTCGAGGCCCGGCCGCACCTCGGTCCGGAATCGCCGCAGTGTTTCCCGGGTGCGCACGACCGCCATCTCCAGGAATCCGGGGTCCGCGGTCGCGAGGAAGTCCGGGTCGGGCTCCGTGCGCAGCGCCTCGTGCGGCGGCACGGTGCGCTCGGCGTGCTCGACCTTCGTGCCGATCGGGCAGATCAGCGCCAGGCCCCGCACGCGGTCGCGATGGATGCGGGCCAGCGCCCGGGCGAGATAGCCGCCGTAGGACTCGCCGATCAACAGGAACGGCTCGTCGCCGATGCGCTCCCCGATGAACCGGTCCAGCTCCGCCAGGAGGTCGTCCGACGACGCGATCTCGGGCGGCGCGGGGCTGCTCCCCATCGCCGGGAGGTCCGGATAGAGCCGGCGATAGCCCGGCAGCCGCTCGAACAGTGGCTCCAGGCAGCCCAGCATCAGCCGATGGTCGGGGGTCCAGCCGTGGATGGCGAGGACCGGGGTTCCGCTGCCGCGCTCGACGAAGTGCATGGGGAAATCATGCCAGCGGGGTAGGATTAAAAGAAATGCGCGGACGAACCGGACGGATGCGCGAAGGACACCGCGAGCGCCTCCATGTTCCACAGCACCCGCTCGGCGTCGCGCGGCGCCAGCAGCGCCGTGTCGGTGTGCGCGGTGCAGCGCATGGCGCCGGGCACGTCGGGCAGATCGTCGACGTCGAGGATGAACGGCTCGAACGCGGGGTGGTCCTGCCGCCGTACCCAGGACAGCCGCGACGCCGGCAGCGCCGCCTCGATGTCCTCGGCGGTGGGGGAGTCCATCGGCACCGGGCCGCGCCGGTCGTTGAGGAAGCAGCCGATCTCCAGCGGCTCCCCGCGCTCGGCCGACACCCGGTCCACCAGCGCCCACAGGTCGCGCTGGTCGAAGTAACCGTACTTGAACGCGCCGAGCGCCGCCCGCCGCGCCCGGTCGACCAGCTCGTCGACGCCGGTCTCGCAGTCGACCAGGCACAGCCCGGCCTGCACCGCGGTGCACACCACGCCGTCCAGTCCGGCGCGGAACCGGTTGCTCACCAGCGGGCGTACCACGACCGGGTTGAGCCCGAACGTCTCGTGCACCGCTGCGGCGAACACCGCCAGCAGCGTCACCGCCGGGTCGACGTCCAGCCGGGCCGTGATCGTGCGCAGCGCTAGGGGCAGCGCTGTCGAGTCGAACCGCGCCCGCCAGTACCGCGGCGAGCTCGGCACCTCCGGCGTGGCGAAGCGCCGTGGCGGCATGGCCCGCAGCACCGACTCGAAGTGCCGCATCGCCGAGGCGTTCTGGCGCCGCCCGGTCGGCGAGGCCTGCCACGCGGCCTGCTCCAGCGGCGCCAGCCCGGCGACCGGCGCGCTCGGGCGCTCGGCGACCTCGCGCAGCATCGTCCGCGCGCCCGCGGCGTCCACGGCGAAGTGCGAGACGAACGCCACGAGATGGGCGGGGGCGCCGTCGTGGGAGACCACCGCGGCCCGGATCGGCCATTCGGTGGCGAAGTTCAAGGGCCGGGCACGGTACCGCTGCGCGACCGCCTCCGGATCGACGTCCTCGTAAACCTCGAGCTCCAGTTCGCCCTCGCCGAACACCTCCTGCTCGGGTGTCCCGCCGTCGCCGGGGAAGTGCAGGCGGGTGCGCAGCGTGACGTACCGCTGCAGATGGAACCGCAGCTCGTCGACGACATCGTCGATCGTGGTGCCCGCCGGGATCGGCCGCACGCCACCGAGCGGCATCCAGTCCCGCAGGGCCTGCACGGCGCGCCAGTTCTCGATCTGTCCCCAGGACAGGGGGCCGCGGCCGGCTCCCTCGCCCTTGAACGGGACGACGACGCGGGAAGGGGCAGCCATGTGCGCTCCTCGATTCGTGCGGGCATCCGCCGGAATCTAACCATGCAGGCGGGCTCCCTTGAGGATCTTGTCCACGGCGTTCTTCGGGCCGTGCAGGGCCATGCCGGCCAGGCGCAGCTCAGCGCGGGGGACGGCGCGCACGGCCGCCCGGTTGTCCTCGTCGTTGCCGGTCTTGAACAGCTCGTCCGTGAAGACCGCACAGGCGACGCCGCGCTCGGCGGCCCGGCGGTGCGCGGCGGCGAGGGTCGGCGCGTCGCCTTCGAACACGAGCACCGGCTGGCCGAACATCGGCAGGTACCGCGTGCCGTCCGCGTCCGCGTAGTCCTCGCCGAGCAGCTCCGGCTGGGTGCCGGCGACGCCGCTGACGACGAACGCGGCCACGTTGAGCCGCTGCCAGACGGCCAGGTCCTCGCGCAGCAGCACGGCGATCTTGGTGGGAAACGTCATGCCCCGACCCTGCCGGACGCCGCGGCCCCTGGCTTGTACGTTATGTACATGGCGTCCGAGCTGGTCACGGCGTGGCGCCCGCGCGTGCCGGGCGTCGCCGAGGTCTTCCACGCCCACTTCGTCGACCACGCGTATCCGCCGCACGTGCACGACGCGTGGACGCTGCTCATCGTCGACGACGGCGCGATCCGCTTCGACCTGGACCGCCACCGCCGGGGCGCGGCCGGCGCCACCAGCGTGACGATCCTGCCGCCGGACGTGCCGCATGACGGCCGCGCCGCGACCCACCGCGGCTTCCGCAAGCGCGTGGTGTACCTCGACGCGACCGTCCTGCCCCCGTCCCTGGCCGGCGCGGCCGTCGACCGGCCCGGTTTCGACGACCCACTCCTGCGCCTGCGCATCCACCAGCTGCACCAGGCCCTGGACCACCCCGGCGACGAGCTGGAGGCGGAGAGCAGGCTGGCGCTGATCCAGGGCCGCCTGCGCGAGCGCCTGGGCCGGCATGTCGTGGATCCCGCGGTACCGCGGTCGCGGCGCCTGGCCGACGGGCTGCGCGAACTGCTGGACGCGCACACCGCGACGGGCATCACGCTGCAGGAGGCGGGCGCCCGGCTGGGCAGTCATCCCGGGCATCTGGTCCGGGCCTTCACGGCGACGTTCGGGTTGCCGCCGCACCGGTACCTCATGAGCCGGCGCATCGAGCACGCCCGCCGGTTGCTACTGGCGGGCCGGCGACCGGCCGACGTGGCCGCCGAGGTGGGATTTCACGATCAGGCGCACCTGCACCGCCACTTCAAGCGGCACGTGGGGGTGACGCCGGGGCGCTACGCGGCCCAGGGCGGCGTGCCGACCGGGGTGCCGTCCGTGTGGTAGGCCGTCATCCCCGCGCGCAGTGCGACGTACACCTCGGCCGGCTCGTTCAGCGGGTTGCCGACCTCGATCTTCTCGCCGGCGGGCACGACGGCCGCGTCGCCCGGCCCGAGCACCTCGCCGCCCGGCGCGAGGTGGATGCCGCCGGAGAGCACCATGAAGACCTCGTCGCGGTCGATCGTGTGCGGCATCGACTGGGTGCCGGCCGGCACGGTGAGCCGCCACGTGCAGATCTCCTGCGAGCCGTGGCTGGGCCCGGAGTACACCGTGAACTTCGTGTCCCCGAGCTCGAATCGCGGCGCGTCGGCCGCGCGGACGATACTCATCTTCCTGTCCCTTCCGTCGGTTGGTGTCCCTTGAAACTAAACCAGGTTTCGTACTTTGTAAACGGGGTTTCGTATGTTCGATCCCGCGGATGACGTGCCGCTGGGCCGTCTCCTGCTGCAGGCGCACCGCCGGGCCCAGGCCGCGTCGCTGGCAAAGTTGCAGGCGAGCGGGCACGCCGAGATCCGGCTGGGCCACGTACCGGTGATCACGAACCTCGACCCGGAGGGCACGCGGATCACCGACCTGGCCGCGCGGGCCGGGATGACGCGGCAGATGATGGGCCGGCTGGTGAAGGAGCTCGAGGCGATCGGCTACGTACGCTCGCGCCCGCACGAGACCGACCAGCGGGCGGTGGTGGTGACGCTGACCGAGCGGGGGGAGCGGTTCCGCGCGGAGGCCCCCGTCGCGATGGCCGCCGTGGACCGGGACTTCGCGCAGCTGCTGGGCCCGGACGAACTGACCCGCCTACGCGAGATGCTGCTGCACATCAGCGAGTCTTGAGCCCGTGGCTGCCCGGGCTCGCGCGAGGCGCGGAAGCGGGCCGCCCGCATGGCGTTCTGTGCGCGTAGTGTGCCGCCGGTCGCCTGGTTGTGACTGCCTCGGGTGCTCGCGCGGGGCGGCGGGTGGTGTGCTGTGCCGCGTTCGCTCGCCGCTGTGAAGCCGGCCGTCCGCATGGCGTTCTGCGCGGCGCGTAGTGTGCCGCCGGTCGCCCGGGTCATGGCTGCCTCGGGTGCTCGCGCGACGCGGAAGCGGGCCGGTGGCGCGCTGACCCGCACCGACCCGGACCGGCGGTGGCAAGCTGCGCGGCCTGCGCATCGAACTGGGCGAGATCGAGGCGGTGCCGCTCGGGCCGGCGGTGGCGGTTGCTGGGGCTGGCGGTGGTTCGGGCCCGGCGGCGGCTGGGGCTCGCGATGGCTGGGGTCGGCGGTGGTTGGTGGTTGGGGGCCGGCCGCGCGCAGGCCGCCGACAATGCTGCTGGCGCGCGCGTGCGTCCGGCCGCCCGGTGACCGAGGCTTCGGTGTCGAGGCGCGGTGCGGGCGGCCGGGCGCGCGGGCCGCTATGCGGCGGCCTCGTTTGTCGACAGTTGGAGGCGCCGCAACCGTCGGTCGGCCGCCGCCGCGTTGCGGTGCAGTCGGTCCGTCTCGGTGCTGAGCAGCTCGCGCCCTACCTCCGTCAGCCGATAGTAGCGGCGCAGCCTGGACGCGACGACCTCCTCGCGGTCCACTTTGATCAGGCCGTCGGCGCGCAGCCGGTCCAGGATGCCGTACAGCGTGCCTGCCTGCAGGCGCACCCGGCCCTCCGAGATGCGGCGCACGTCGTCCAGCACGCTGTAGCCGTGCTGCGGCTCGGCCGCCAGGGCGGTCAGGACCAGGAACGTCGGTTCGCGTAACGGTAAGCCAGTCATACCCATCACTATATAAAGATCGTCTGTATATGTAATCAACCGATCGGTCAGGCGATCACGGGGTCACCGCGATGTTCGTCAGGCCGGTCGTGGCGTTGCGGACGGTGTTGGATGCGTACACCACGTTGAGGTTGCCGGCGCACTTCGACGTCGAGGTGACGTTGATCGCGTACCGGCCGGCGCCGCCCAGGTCGGAGACGTTGTCCCGCCAGATGTTGCCGCAGCCCGAGCCCGCCACGGGGTTGTGCGTCTCGTAGCCGTTGGCGAACGTGCCCGGCGCGGTGAAGGTGCCGGTGTTGCCCTGGATCAGGTAACCAGAGCCCTTCACGTCGACCCAGGAGTCCGCCGAGTTCTGCCCGGAGATCCCCTGCCCGTCGAAGGCGTTGCCGCGGATGACCCCGTCGACAGTACCCTCCTTGACGTCGATGTGCTCCGCCGCCACGTACGGGCCGATGCGGTTGTTCAGCACCTGCACCCGGTCGGAGCGGTCGACGCCGCCGGAGTTGCCGTGGCAGTCCCAGTTGGAGTTCGCCGAGCCGAGGTACACGCCCTCGCCGTACCCGGGCTGGACGGTCCCGGTGTACTCGATCGTCGAGTCACGGATCACGCCGTCCGAAGAGGACCGTCTGAAGTGGACGCCCTCGTCGCCGATGTGGTGCACGTGCAGCCCGTCGATCGTGACGTGCGGCGACGCGTCGAGCACCACACCCTTCTTCGCGTTGGCGACGGTGAACCCGGTCAGGTTCCAGTACGCCGCGCCGGAGAGCCAGATGCCGTATCCCGGATTCCACCCCGGCGTCGGCGTCGGGCACGACGGCCCAGAGCCCGACGGTGCCGGGTTGGTCAGGATGGCGGTCCGCGGCCCGGTGACGGTGATCGGCGCGGTGGCGGTCCCGGCGGTGGTGGCGATGAACGAGCCGTCGTACGTGCCGGGTGCGAGCCGGATCGTCTGCCCCGGCCGGGCGTTCGCGAGCGCCGCGGTCAGCTGCGCCGCGGTCGAGACGTCCACGGTGGACCCCGTGGTCGGCGGCGGTGAGGAGGGTGCGGGCGACGTGCCGCCACCCGCGCAGGGTGCCCCGTTCAGCAGACATCCGTTCGGTACCCCGGTGCCGCTCACGTTGAACTTGAAGCTGACCGACCCGCCGGCCGCGATCGTGCCGTTCCACGAGGTGTTCGCGAACCGGTAGTGCTGACCGCTGCCCGTGCGTACCGAATCCCATGAACTGCTCACCGACGACCCGGCGGGCAGGTCGAACTCGACCACCCACCCCGTCGCGGCGGCATCGCCGCGGTTGGCGATCGTGAACCCGGCGCCATACCCGCCGTCCCACACCGACGTCCGCGTGAACGTGGCCGTGAGCGACGCCGACGCGGCCGAAGCGAGCGGCACGACGAGGAAGGTGGCGGCGCCGACAGCCGCGGCGGGCAGCAGGTGGCGGAGGATGCGCATCGACCAGCCCTTCCGGCGGGAGCGGACGTCGAAGAATTAGTTAACTGTCTTAACAGCAACGGGTCAATGCTTCGATACCCTTGACTACCCTACGAAATCGAACTGCTACGACAAGTTAACGGCCGTCTCGTCGTGCGTCGTGAGCAGGCGTTGAACCAGGTCGATGCCCTAGGGGCGGCGGCCCCGCCACTGTTCGCCGTCCGCGGCGGTCGGCAGAGCATCGCCGGGCGAGCGACGGAGACGAAGCCGCCCTTCATGTCGCAGGCGCAGCGGTCCTGGGCGTGGGTGCGGGTGTGGCCGTCACGGGCTCGCCCGGGGTGCCATGTCGAGGTGGCCGTCGAATGGAGCGAGGGTGGTGGGCGGCCGGGTCCGCGCCTTGAGGTGGGCGTCGTCGAGGCCGGGGCTGGCTCGGGGTGCCTTGTCGGGGTGGCCGTCGAACGCGGGCGGGGTGGTGGGTGGCCGGGTCCGCGGCTCGAGGTGGGCGTCGTCGAGGCCGGGGCCCGATCGAGGTGGCCGTCGAGCGTGTGCGACGGTGGTGGGCGGCCGGGTCCGGCCCCGAGGCGGGCGCGTTCGATGCCGGGGCTCGCCCGGGGCGCCATGTCGAGGTGGCGTCGAACGTGGGCGAGGGTGGTGGGCGACTTCCATGCCGGGGCGGTCGGGGCGGGCCGCGAGCTACGCGACCAGGTAGGCATACGCGCGACGGCCCTGCTGGCGCGGCACCGGTCCGACGTGGACCGTGCCGACGACGCGCGGCGGGGGAGCGGGGTTCACGAAGCCCGGCTGGACCGCGTGCTGGCCACGCCGGGCGTGACCGGTCGGTTCAGCGGCTGCTACGTCGCGACCGGCGGGGCGGCGGATTCCGCGGCGGAGCACCACCCGCCGGCGGCCCCGGCAGTGTGGAGACCTGCGCGGCGGCGGCCTGCGCGGCGCTGCCGGAGGTTCGCGGGTCGATCTGCTCGCGCGTCGACAGGCGGCGATACCCGCCGAGCGGCGGATTGGCCACCCAGCGGATGATCGGGCCCTGGCCCGGGGCGGGCAGCCAGCCCAGGAACCGGTCCCACAGCTGCTCGGCGCCGAACTGGCGCAGGTCCTCGGCGGCGTCGGCGACGCGCAGCGCCATGAGTGTGCGCAGCTCGGCCGGATTGTCACCGTACTCGGCGACGAGCTGCTCCCGCTTCGCGCCGCACGGCCACGGCTCGGCACATCCCGTGCACCGCCACGTCGGCCGGGCCGGGATGTGCGCCTCGGTCACCCAAGGCTCCCCGGCCGGGCGACCTCGAGGCGTCGCAAGGCGTACACGAGCACCGAGTTGCGCGCCGCCACGTACTGGTCGCACGGCCAGGGGCGGCCGCAGTCACGGCACTGCTCGGCGCGCTTGAGCTTCGCGGCCAGCCACGAACGGGGCCGCGGCTGGTGGCGGCGGCGCTGGCGGACCAGGTCTGGCAGCTCCATAGCGGTTCCTTAGTTCGCCGACGTCGGATAGGGGAAGACGTCCTTCTCCGCCGGCAGCCGGGGCTTGCCGAAGCGGAGCGTGGTGTGCACGACGTGCTGGTGGGCGCCTAGGTGAGGGTGCGCGGTCAGGTGCTGGTGCCCGGCCAGGACCGGGCGGCGGCGGGCGCCCTTCGAGCGATACATGGCCGCGTCGGCGCGGTGGACGGCGTCGGCGAGGTGTGCGTCGGGCTCGACGGGGACGAGCCCGACGGACACGCTGACGGTGGCGACCTGGCCGGCCAGGCGCATCGGCGCGGCGAGCGTCTCCGCGAGGCGGTCGGCCTGCTCCTGCGTGCTGTCGTGGCGGCCGCAGAGGAGCCCGGCGAACTCGTCGCCCCCCAGCCGCGCCACGAGGCCCGATCCGGCGTAGTCGGAGAGGCGGCGGGCGGTCGTCACGAGCACCTCGTCGCCGGCCGAGTGGCCGTACATGTCGTTGATCTGTTTGAACCCGTCGACGTCGAGCACGACGGCGACCAGCGGGTGGCGCGCGCGGTCCGCGACCAGTTGGGCGCCGCGCTTGTAGAAGGCCCGCCGGTTCGCCAGCCCGGTGAGCGGGTCGTGGTCGGCGGCGTGCCGCTCGACCTCGAGCTCCGCGGTCAGCCGGTCGGCGAGCCGCTCCGCGCGACGCGCGCGTAGGTAGAGGGGAAGGACGGCACACGCCCCGGCCGCCGCGGCCGCACCGGCCAGGAAGGCGAGGGGATCCATGTGCGCGTCCCTTCCTGAGATCGCAGCTGGGGAAGCCGCCCGATCATTTGGGAGCGAACGTCCGGTTTTGATCACAAACTGTGAGCAAGCCTTGACATTCGCACATGCGCTAGCATGCGCTTTATCGGCTGCAGACGCAAGAGCCGATGCACGTGCAGATGCCAATTGCTTGGTGAACTTTCAACCAAGGTCCTCAGAAAGATGCATATGGAACAGACGTACAACGGGATGCCGGCCGGCCGCCTGGCGGGTGTTACCTGGCAGAAGAGTCGCCGCAGCAACCCCAGCGGCAACTGTGTCGAGCTGGCGCGCCTGGCTGACGGGAGCGGCTTCGCCATGCGGAACTCGCGCGACCCCGAGGGGCCGGCGCTCATCTACACGTTCGAGGAGATCGCGGCCTTTGTCGGCGGTGCCCGTGACGGTGACTTCGACAATCTGTTATCTGAGTAATCGGCCAGCAAGATCGAGCAGGCTCGCCCCCCGCCCGTAGACGCGAGCCGACTCCCGCTTACTGTCCGGTCATGGCATGCTTACTCCGGCCCGAACGCCCAGTCAGGCTCGGACAGCTTCGCGGAGCCGAACCAGACCGGCCCCGCCGCTGTTCGTTCACGACAGTCCGGAGGCAGCACGGTGACAACCGGTCTAACTGAAGGAGGAGCGTCCGGAGGTCCCACGGTCCTCCGGATGCTGCTGGGCGCGCACCTGCGGCGCCTGCGTGAGGCGCAGGGCGTCACCCGCGAAGACGCCGGCTGGGAGATCCGCTCCTCGGAGTCGAAGATCAGCCGGATGGAGCTCGGTCGCGTCGGCTTCAAGGAGCGAGACGTCGCCGATCTGCTGACCCTCTACGGGGTGGACGACACGGAGGAGCGCACCCGCCTGCTCGCGCTGGCCCGTGACGCCAACAACCCCGGCTGGTGGCACCGCTTCGGCGACGTGCTGCCCAACTGGTTCCAGTCCTACCTCGGCTTAGAGGCCGCCGCGGCCCTCATCCGCACCTACGAGGTGCAGTTCGTGCCCGGCCTGCTGCAGACCCGCGAGTATGCGCGCTCCGTCGTCCGGCTCGGCCACAGCCGGGCCAAGGAGGACGAGATCGAGCGCCGGGTCGAGCTGCGCCTGCAGCGCCAGCAGATCCTGACCCGACCCGATGCGGCCCGCCTGTGGGTGGTGGTCGACGAGGCCGCGCTGCGCCGCCCGATCGGCGGCCTGGCCGTCATGCGCGGCCAGATCGAGGCGCTGCTGGAGATCAACAGCAGTCTGCCCAACGTGCGCCTGCAGGTGATCCCGTTCAACGCCGGCGGCCACGCTGCGGCCGGCGGCGCGTTCACGATCCTGCGCTTCCCCGACGAGGACCTGCCGGACGTGGTCTACATCGAGCAGCTCACCTCCGCGCTGTATCTGGACAAGCGCGACGACGTCGACCTCTACGCGGAGGCGATGGAGCGCCTGTGCGTCGAGGCCCGGCCGCCGACGGAGACCTCGAAGGTCCTCGTGGACATCCGCAAGGACCTCGGCACGTAGGCTCGCCACTACGATTTCCGCCTGATCCGGTACTCCAGCGTCAGGAACGGCAGGCCGAAGAGCGCGAAGGCGTGGTCGGCGCGCAGTTCGCCGTTGTCGACGTAGACGTCGAGCTCCTCGGCGAAGCCGTGCACCGCGAGCGTCGACAGGTCGCGGCTGCCGGCGTCGATGTAGCTGAGGTAGTGGCCGGTCTGCCCGTCGCCGCCGCGGCTGGTCAGCCGGAGCCCGCCGCCGGCGCGGGGGAGCGGGGCGAGGGTGGCGGTGAAGTTGGCCTGGGGCAGCGGGAAGCCGACGCTGACGTACCCCTGGCCCTCGTGCCGGTACGTCGTGTAGACGCCGACGTAGATCGGGGCCCCGGTGCGGGCGAAGCTGCGGATCCACCCGCGGACGGACACGGCGCCGTCGGGGTCGCTGATGGTGTCGATGCGGCTGTGCACGCCGCGCAGGGCCTCGCGCTGGTTCATGGGAACGTTGGCCTGACCCAGGGGGCGGGCCACGAGGGTACGGTACAGCAGATAGCCCGGCCGCACCCACGCGCGCCAGCGCGGGACGATGTCGAGCGTGAAGCGGGTGGTGTGCTCGTAGAACTCGCGGACGCGGGGGTCGACGGCCGCCGGGTCGAACCGGGGTCCCGCGAGGACGTCGAGGTCGGCGAGGATGCCGACGTCCTCGGCCGCCTCCTGGTAGACGCCGCCGGTGGCCGCGGCGAGGTCGCGGACGTAGCCGGTGCCGACGTAGCGGGTGCGGGCCTCCAGCGGTACCACGAAGGGCAGCCTCTCGGCGGGCACGCGGTCGGCCAGCAGCGCCACCTGCGGGTCGCGGAACAGCAGCTGCGACACGGTACGGAAGGCGACGACGCTCGCCGCGGCGACCTCGGCGGGCGGGCGGTGGCGCAGCGCGGCGCCGACGGCGAGCCCGACGGCGGGGCCGAGCGCGACCTTCTGCGGCCGCACGCCCATGGCCCCGGCCAGGGCCCCGCTCGCGACCCCGACCGCGAGGGGGCTGGCGCCGGCCTTGCCGGCCACCCACCCGGCGGGCGCGGCGAGCGCCC